>CAZHNG010000041.1:0-1066 GCA_964533785.1 uncultured Saprospiraceae bacterium
GGCAAATTTTATGCTGAACGAGGCAAAAAAAGTAGGTGATGCCAAAGCATCAGCGAGGCTTTTTAACGAAGTGCAGTATAAAATTTGCCGCTTGTAGCCGTTTGATGATCCCGCCGAACAAGTCTATTAGACTTGTTCGAGACAAATTTTACAGACATAGCAGCTACGGCGAAAAAATTTAACGAAGAACAAGATGAAAGTTGGTCGTTGCAGCCGATTGAGAAGCCGCCGAACAAGTCTATTAAATCTTTAAAATATGAAACCGCTTTGGGGTATTGATTTGGGCGGAACGAAAGTCGAAGGTATTGTGATCAATTATTCACCAGAAAGTTATGAGGTAATTGAGCGATTGCGTGTACCCACCGAAAAACACAAAGGTTATGATCACATTATTGGCCAAATTGTAAAAACGGTGCGCCTGATGGAAGAGAAAACCAACCTCCATCCGGATGTTATAGGAGTGGGGACTCCGGGTTCGACTGACCCTACTACCGGTTTGCTGAAAAACAGCAATACGACAGCGCTCAACGGCATGCCTTTTAAAAAAGACCTGAAAACGGCCCTTGGCTTGCCTCTTATTATGGCAAATGATGCCAATTGCTTTGCTATAGCAGAAACAAAACTGGGCATCGTGAACGAAAAGATGCCCGATGCACAAAATGTGTTCGGAATTATCATGGGAACAGGGGTCGGCGGCGGCGTCGTTATTCACGGTAAGCAAATAGAGGGCAGACACGGTATTGCCGGAGAGTGGGGCCATAATTATCTCGATGCTTCGGGCGGAAAATGCTACTGCGGAAAAATAGGCTGCACGGAAACGGTCATTTCAGGGCCCGCTTTGGAACGTTTTTATGAACAAGAAAGCGGTATAAAAAAACCTTTGAAAGAGATCGTATCTCTTCAGACTCAAGGCGAGGACCTTCATGCGCAAAAAACGATGGAGCGCCTGGTACACTTTTTCGGGATCGGGGTTTCAAACCTGATCAATGTTTTGGATCCCGAGGTCATTGTTGTGGGGGGAGGAGTAGGAAATATCGAATTACTGTACAACGAAGGGGTAAAAGAG
>CAZHNG010000041.1:1076-27620 GCA_964533785.1 uncultured Saprospiraceae bacterium
AGGTGGAAAAATACGTCTTCAACACCAGGATGGATACCGTTTTTTTGAAGCCTAAGTTAGGGGACAGTGCTGGTGTTTTTGGTGCCGCATTATTGCCCGAAAATACGTAAGCAAGCAGATACCAGAAGATGATGGATTACGATCATTAAAACCCTCAAAATCACCTCCCCCATTCTCCCATCTGGCGTCTGGCGTCTCCCATCTGGTATCTGGCATCTGTTATCTAGCGTCTGGCATCTTATTAATAAGTAGTTGGCACGGAGAATACGTAATTACACACCAGTAGTCCCGTTCTTCTGTCATTTGAACTTCTTTTCTGTCATACCAAGCTGGTCTGTTTTTCGTTCTAATTAATTATTTTCTTTCGCAGGCAGCGAAATCATTTTTCTTAGAATCTTTTATTTGATGTTAATCCATTGCGAGTGACAGAGCAGGAACTTATTGAGGGCTGTATCCGGGAAGACCAGCATTGCCAGAGAGAGGTTTTTCAGCGTTATGCTGGAAAAATGCTGGCGGTGTGCATCCGTTATACCCGTCATCAAATGGAAGCGGAAGACATTGTGCAGGAAGCCTTTATAAAAGTTTTTGACAATATTGGGAATTTTCAATTCAGAGGTTCTTTTGAAGGTTGGATTCGGCGTATTGTGGTCAATACAGCCTTAAAGAATTTTAACAAAAAAAGTTATCAAAACGAGCAAATAGGCCTTGAAGATCGACCGGAACACGCAGTTGACCCGGCTGCTTACGAAACTTTAAGTGCAGAAGAGATCGTTGGTGCCATTAACCAGCTGCCGGATGGCTACCGAATTGTTTTCAATTTGTACGCCATTGAAGGGTACAGTCACAAAGAAATTGCCGATTTACTGGGTATACAGGAAAGTACTTCCAGGTCACAATTGGTGAAAGCCCGGAAAATGTTGCAAGGTTTAGTCTTGGGAATGCAAAAAATTACCGCATGAGTGATGCTTTTGACGACATATTAAAACAAAAACTCGAGGGTTACGAGTTACCTCCTCCTATGCATTTGTGGGAAGGGATAGCGCGTAAGCGCAATTGGCGGCACAGGTTGCCCTTGAATGTTCGTCGTCGCTGGCCTTTACTTGTTCTTTTTATAATGGTACTCGGTGCTTTTATCCATAATCTAAGCTTTAATCAATCGGCACTTTCTTTCGATGAGCTCGGTAGTTTTCCTATCGTTGAAGAACCAGGAAGCCCGATCGCAAGTTCAGGTAGTCAGGGTATTAGCATCGATACTAAAGCCCCTGTTTCTTCTGCAGCTTTGAAAGAGAAAAAAGCTATTTCTTTTGCAGAAGAAAAGGAACGAGCGCCATTGGATAGAGGAAACGTTCTTCCCGGGAATAAAAGGGACAACGCTTCATCGCGATTTAATCTTCAATCAATAATTATTGAAGAGTTACCACTACAGAATAGTTTCACTCCTGAGCAAAGAAAGGTGAAACAACCTGAAATCCAAAAACCGGGTAGCACTCAAGAGCTAGTACTTCCAGAAGTAAGCTTGGCTGTAAGAAATGAAACAGAAATGTTCTCACTATTGCCAGGTCTGGAAGCTTCCTTGACTATGCCTGAGAGGCCTCTTTCAACCAGGTCTATCCAACCTATCCGAAAATTATCTCCCAGCTTAAGTGTTGAGTTGTTAAACGGCGTTCACTATTCCTTCAGGGCATTAGATGCCGGCAGCAGGGATGGTCAAGATTATTTGAATTTGAGAAAAGCAACGGAATCTGTGCGTCTCGGTTATACGGCCGCTTTACGAACAGAAATAGGATTTTCAGGTGGATGGCGGCTTCAGGCAGGGCTACGCTATAATTTGATCAACGAAAAATTTGCTTACGAAAATGAAAATGAAAGGCGGCTGGAGGATAAGATAGATATTTATGATTCAAACAATGTATTGCTAAGATCAGATAGCGTTTTTATTGAAGGATATCGTCAAAAGGTTTCTTATAACCGCTATAATTTGTTGGATTTCACCCTTGCTGCCGGATACGAAAAATCCATCGGGCAATTTGCGGTGGGCCTTTATTTTGGACCTTCCTTTAATTTTTCTTTTCAAAAGAAAGTGGATTTAATTTCTCCTGTTGATCATCTTCCGGTTAATTTTATCGATCTGGAAGAAAAAGAAACTCCAGTCTTTCGATCAACGCTGGGGGTGAGTTGGATATCAAATCTGAAGATCAGTTATCGACCGGTTTCGGATATTGGTGTTTTTGTGGAGCCTTATTTCCACTATTTACCCAGGTCTTTTACAACCCCTGAATTTACTATTCGGCAATCTTATCATAACATTGGGCTAAGCCTGGGTTTACGCAAGTATCTTAATCGTTGACCGGTAGCCGAAATCTAAATTGATTTTGCTTTTTAGTGTAGATTAATTTTAGTACCTTTAGGGAAAATTAAAGCAATTTCCTACTATCTCTACGCAATTTACCCAAAAAGCCTCGCCTTAATGATCCCAGACTTTGTAGAGCATAAAAAATTCCATTGAACATATCGGACTGCTTCTTCAGGAGCAAGGGGGAGGATGCCATGAATAAATACCCGATTTTATTTACCGGGTAATTCTAGATCAGCATTGTCATTAGTTATCTATATACCGAAAACATACAACAATACTATGAAAAATTTTAAGGTAAGTATTTCCTTAATTGCAGTAGTCGCATTGGTAGTAATGATCGTATTTGCAAGTCATACCCAATCTGGTGAAAAAAGATTAACGGATGAGATCGTCGATCAACCTTTTGATATTGATCATTTTTCTTCATCCTTCTTTACTTCTACCGGTGATCCGATAGTAGACAAAGCATACCAATACTGTCAAAAGAAGAAATTTAAAAAAGCTCAAGAGCTGTTAAATACTTCGGGAGAAATGGTGCTTCGTTTACCTCCCGCCCGTTTCCTACAAGCAATTTGTTTTGCACAAAATAATGAGGTCAATAAAGCCGAATCCCTGTTTAAAGAACTAAAGGCGCTTGGCTATCCTTTTATTGAAGATCAAACAACCTGGTGCCTGGCCGTAATGCATTTGAAGCAAAATCAGGTAGCCCGTGCTCAGCAGTATTTGGAAATACTAGCGGGTGAACCTACAGCTGAATTTCATATTGAGGCTTGTACTATCATGAAAGAATTAGGATTAACTACTGAAGTCATTGTACTACTTTAGTATGTTGAGAAGCCAGTCAATATTTCAATCTGGATAAATTTCTAAAACCCTTATACAAACGGTCTTAACAAGACGAGAAACGAGGAGTGGTCCAAGCAATTGAACCACTCCTTTTCTTTTTTCTTGATTTCCAGAAAAACTTTGCAGTTCTTCATTCCTCTTTGGAGGATAATCCATTTATATTTGGACAAAAATTATAAAGATCATTCATGCTTTATACAAAGTTTGGTAATACTGAAATTGAGGTAAGCAAAATCTGTTTGGGTACTATGACCTTTGGTGAGCAAAATACCGAAGCAGAAGGACACGAACAATTGGATTATGCTCTTGAAAAGGGTATCAACTTTATTGATACTGCAGAGTTATACGCAGTCCCCACCAGCAAAGAAACGCAAGGGGAAACGGAGCGTATCATCGGTACCTGGATCAAGGATCGAAAAAACAGGGATCAGTATATACTCGCATCTAAAGTTGTTGGCCCGTCCCCTGGATTACTGTACATCAGAAACCCAATTAAATTTAACCGGGAACAAATCACTGCTGCCCTGGAAGGTAGTTTAAGACGCCTTCAGACGGACTATATCGATCTGTATCAACTGCATTGGCCGGAGAGGAAAACTAATTTCTTTGGAAAAAGAGGATACCAGCACGACCCGAATGATGATTGGCAGGATAATTTTTTAGAGATCCTGGAAGTTATGCAGGATTTCATCGACCAGGGTAAGATCCGGTATTTTGGAATTTCAAATGAGACGCCCTGGGGCTTGATGCGCTTCCTTCACCTCGCCGAAAAACATAATTTGCCCCGTTGCAGGAGCGTGCAGAATCCATATAGCTTATTGAACCGAACGTATGAAGTGGGATTGGCCGAAATGTCCATCCGTGAAAACGCAGGATTGCTGGCTTATTCCCCAATGGCCTTTGGACTCCTTTCCGGGAAATACCATAAAGGTACGGCCAGAGCAGGATCCAGGATCAATAAATACAAAAGGATGTCCCGCTACAATGGAGAGCTGGCCTACGAGGCGGCGGCGCGTTATCTGGCTGTTGCGGAAAAATTTGGCTTGAGTTTGGCTCAACTATCCCTGGCTTTTGTGAATACTCGTCCTTTTTTAACTAGTAATATAATAGGTGCCACCTCAATGGAACAACTCAGGGAAAATATCGAAAGCATCCAGGTCAGCCTATCTGAGGATATGCTGGCAGAAATAGAAAAAGTACACGAAACCATACCTAATCCTGCGCCTTAGGGGCTCCCCATAGTTGCGTACATATATTACTTATTAAGGCTCGCAAGAGACCCCGTCTCGATGCGGTGAAACTCGCGAGTCTCTGACTTTTAGCATCTATCTAGTCGGAGACTTGGCCGAGCAACGTACATCAAAAGCTAATGCACTTAGCCTAAAAGCGGAAAGGGTCGATCATACGGAGTCTGACTCGTTTTGGTGTTGGGGCCGTTCAGCAATTTCTAATTTAGGTTAGTTCCTTTTAACGCGGAATTCCTGACTGTCTTAGGCCTGTTATTCCGCGCTCAAGATCAATCGGAATGAATTCCGGTTTACAAGTGTCAAACAAAAGACGGTTTTTCCAGAATAAATGAGGGCGTTTTTCTTTTTGTCAGTTTGTTGACTGCGGTTTTGGTAAGTTTAAGAAACAATGTCGGCAATATGCTTTAGGCCATCAAGTGTTAAATGGGGATTAATGATGTCGAAATCATCCTTCAAGGCAGTAATAACTCCGGAAAGTCCTCCGGTAGCAATAATAGGATGCTGTTGGTCTAATTCCCTGCGTATCGTTTGGATCATATGCCTTACCAAACCGGTATAGCCAATCATAATACCGCTCTGAATAGCGTGAATTGTATCTTTCCCCACCACTGAACTGGGGTAAACTAAAGGAATATCAGGCGGAAGTTGCGCCGTTTTTTGGTACAATGAACTGATGGCGGTTTTTATTCCCGGAGCAATAGCAACGCCTAGTATTTGTCCATCTTCTGAAACAGTAGTAAAAGTCAGGGCCGTTCCAAAATCAACAATAATACTGCCTTGTGGATACCTGTGGTGGGCTGCTACGGCATTGGCTACCAGGTCAGCTCCGATTTGATAAGGGTTAGTAGTAGTCACTGGTAGGCTAGGAAATAAAAGAGGGGTCAATACCACGGGAGCAGCATGGAAAAGTTTCTGACAAACGTCAATGATTGTTGGAGTTAGGGCAGGCACAACACTACTTATCATAACTTGTTTTATCTGTTGATGTTTAATATCTGCTTCCAGCAAAAAATCGGCGATATGCTGGTTGTAAAACAGGGAGGCAGATTCATCAGAAAGTGTTTGCAGGCGCCATACTTTTTTCCATTCAGTTTGTTGATGAATACCAAAGACTAAATTAGAATTGCCAATGTCAATAGCTAACAACATTTAAATTGAATTTTGCATCAAGGTAAATATATTACACCAAACCGGTTATGAGAAAAAATAAATCGTATATAGCTTTATTTTTGGGGTTCGGGTTATTGGTATCGGCGGGCTGCGCGACGCAATTGAAGCGTAATTTTGCTGCTGTTAGGGATGTGCAGTATTTTTCTGGAAATAAGGCAGCCCCCATAACCACCCGCAATAATATAAGCATTAGAAGTCTTAGTGGTTGCAATGACCCCATGAACTACGTACCTGACACGAATCACTTGGATCATACGCCCTGGAAATATATCCGTGTGAACTTTCATTGGGTCAACTCCTCCGATAGTTCAAGTAATTACAGGGGGGAATATGCCAAAAAGGTAGTGAAAAGCTTGCTTGTTTCAGCGAATAAAGATTTGAAGGAGAACAATAAATTATGGTTGCCGTACGGTAATAATATTCCTGTGATATCAACCAGGTTACAGTATGTATTAACTCCTCACCCTGATGATCCTTCGGATGATGGAATTTATGAGCATTATGATGATGAATTGTGTTTTTACATTCACAAGGGTCGAAACCGCAATCTAGCCAGTCGTTCGGTAATGAATAAATATGGTGTCCAAAAAGACACGGTTCTCAATGTTTTTATCATGCCTCATCATCCGGATAGTGTAGCTTCTAAAACTTATACTTCTTATGGCGTAGGTGTTGCCTTGAGGAATTTTGTGAAAATTGCCGGCCCATTTGAAATGAAGAACGCAGGCTGGGCTCACCGCGGCAATTTTAATCACGAAGTAGCTCATATATTAGGGTTGCAACATGCCTGGCTAAACGATGGTTGTGATGATACCCCCCGGCATTCTCTCGACTGCTGGAACCGGACCGAAGAGCCCCCCTGTGATAAACAAACTTCCAATAATATGATGGATTACAATGCTTTTCAGCATGCCCTGTCTCCCTGCCAGATCGGGAAAATGCACGCCAATATTGCCCGCGAATACTCAAATGCCAGAAAATTCATCCTACCTACTTGGTGTGAGTTAAAAGCAGACAAAACTATAACAATCCAGGATTCTATCGTGTGGAAAGGAGCCAAAGACCTGGAAGGACATCTCATTATTGCCAATAGCGGTCAGCTTGCCGTCAACTGCAGACTCTCCCTACCGAAAAATGCTAAGATCTCTATTGAGCCAACCGGCAAATTGGTGCTCAATCCGGATGCCAAATTACACAATGCATGTGGAGATCAATGGCAGGGAATAGAAATTCAGGAAAAAGGTAAACAGAAAGGAGCGTTGGTCATCATCGGCGATCCAGTCATTGCTGATATTCAAAATACCATTGAGTAGCTATTGGTTTTGACAATATCTTTTCATCGTGATCCCTAAGGCAGTAATAGCATTCCAAATAAAATAGCGTTGAAGTTTTTAAATCATAAGAATTCAGTATTCAGAGCTTCAACCTTATCCTTAATCTCAACCTTAATGCTTAATTTTGCGCATATTCCGGAACTCTTTACCACAAACGGTTGGTTCTACGTAAAATCCATCTTATTAAATATCATTTTTCAACCATCAACCCTATTAATATGTATCGAACACATAACTGTGGAGAATTAAGACTATCCAATGTAGGAGAAACGATAACCTTAAGCGGCTGGGTACAAAAAGTGAGAGACCAGGGCTACATGATGTGGGTAGATATCAGAGACCGTTATGGTATTACACAGTTAATTTTTAGTGAAGAACAAACGGATGCAGCTTTATTCGCCAAAGCCCGTGAATTGGGTCGCGAGTTTGTGGTACGGGTTGAGGGTACCGTAATAGAGCGAGCTTCTAAAAACGATAAACTCCCCACCGGAGATATTGAAATACAGGTTACTGATTTGCACATATTGAATGAATCCGAAGTCCCACCCTTTACCATTCAGGAAGATACCGACGGTGGAGAGGAGTTGCGCATGAAATACCGTTATCTGGATCTGCGTCGTCCTCCCGTGCAGCAAAATATTATTTTCAGGAGTAAATTGGCTTTTCAGGTCAGAAAATATATGACGGAAGAAGGATTTCTCGAAATAGAAACCCCTTACCTGATCAAAAGTACACCGGAAGGTGCGCGGGATTTTGTCGTGCCGAGTCGTATGAATCCTGGCCAGTTTTATGCCTTGCCACAATCTCCTCAGACCTTCAAGCAGATCCTGATGGTAGCCGGCATGGATAAATATTTTCAATTGGTTAAGTGTTTCAGGGACGAAGATCTTAGAGCAGATCGACAGCCGGAGTTTACGCAAATAGATTGTGAGATGGCCTTTGTTACTCAGGAAGATATCCTGCAAACCTTCGAAGGGCTGACCAAGAATTTGTTTAAAACCATTTTGAATGTTGACCTGCCGGACTTTCCCCGCATGACTTACGATGAAGCAATGAAATTATACGGATCGGACAAGCCGGATACTCGCTTTGGCATGCCTTTCGTGGAGCTTAACGGTGTTGCTCAGGGCAAAGGGTTTGGGGTTTTTGATGAGGCAGAGTTAGTGGCGGGCATTTGTGTGAAAGGGGAAGCGGCGAACCATTCTAATAAGGATCTCAAAAAACTTACCGAATGGGTGAAAAGGCCGCAAATTGGTGCAAAAGGCCTGGTACACGTCAGGTTCAATGAAGATGGTAAGATACAATCAACCGTAGGAAAGTTTTTCGATGATGAAGCACTAAAAGTATGGGGAGAGCAATTTGGAGCAGAAAAAGGGGATATGCTTTTAGTACTTTCCGGCGAAGCAGAAAAAACGCGGAAACAACTTTGTGAGTTGAGGCTGGAGATGGGTCGTCGTTTAGGACTAATGGATCCGGCTGATTTCAAACCGCTTTGGGTGGTAGATTTTCCTCTTTTAGAGTGGGACGAAGAAACGGAGCGGTTCTATGCGATGCACCATCCGTTTACCTCGCCGAAAATGGAAGATGTTCCGAGAATGTTGAACGGCGATTTCGAAACCATGAAAAACCTGAGGGCAGATGCTTATGACCTCGTAATAAATGGTGTTGAAATAGGTGGGGGATCCATCCGTATCCACGATAGAAAATTACAAGAAAAAAACTTTAAATTACTAGGGTTTACTCAAGAGGAAGCCGAAGAACAATTTGGGTTTTTATTGGGCGCTTTCGAATACGGGGCTCCGCCGCACGGAGGGATTGCCTTTGGCTTTGATCGGTTGTGTGCGGTTATGTCGGGCCAGACTTCGATCAGGGATTTTATTGCCTTTCCTAAAAACAATCAGGGGCGTGATACAATGATCGATACCCCGGCGCAAATTGCCCTACAACAATTGCAAGAGTTGGGCCTAAGTATTGATGATACTGCTTTTGTGGAGGAAAATCTGTAGTTGTTTTTATGAGACCTGTAAATAGTCAGAAAATATTTGTGTATTCCCGGACATTTGAATTATGTGTATGTTTCTAATAGTCAACCCTTTGAAATGGTTGAACGTTTTTCTGACGTACAAATACGTTAAAACCACATAAATTATGAGTATTGGACAACCAATCTGGTATCTTGAAAATATTGATGTTTCGGGAATTTTTTGTCCTAAAAAAATTAATGCCGGAGGATTAGACCAGCACGAACAAAAGGAGTTTGCCAAAGGGGAATACATTTATTTGCCCGATGAACACGCTGATAAGGTCTATTTCATTTCGGAAGGAAGGGTGAAAATCGGAACCTATGGTGAAACCGGGAAAGAAATTACCAAAGCCATTTTAAATGCCGGAGAAGTATTCGGCGAGTTGTCCCTGGTGGGTGAAAAACAACGCCGGGATTTTGCCTACACGATGGATAAGACTTCTGTTTGTATATTAGGCACTCAGGACATGAAGGGACTAATGAGGGAACACAATGGCCTGAATATGTTCTTGATGCGTATTATGGGGTCCCGTATCCTTGAGATGGAACAACGCCTGGAATCCCTGGTTTTTAAAGATTCGAGAACAAGGATTATTGAATTTTTAAAGGACCTCGCTCAAAACAAAGGGCGCAGAGTGGGTTACGAAATGGAAGTCAGAAAATTCATGACTCATCAGGAAATAGCTAATTTAACCGCTACTTCCCGGCAAACAGTCACTACCGTACTCAATGAACTCCGTAATAAAAATATTTTGACCTTTAACCGCAAACGCTTACTGGTTAGAGATATGGAGCTATTGGGAAAAGAAGCTGTCGAAGCCTGATTTAAAGTGAAGAAAGATCAGAAGAATACCCCTTTTTGTGGTGACAAAGACTTTTCTTTATCCATAGCCAAGCTCAATACTGAGTTGAAATATTAATTTCTGAGCCTTATCCTCCAAAGTGGAAAAGTAAAATTAGTAATGATAAAATAATTAATAAGTCATCAGCAGCCAATATTTCCAATCTATTCTTGGACAATTAAACCCATCTCAACGGTTGGCCGTTGAGCAAATTGAAGGCCCGGTATTGGTCATTGCAGGCCCGGGTACGGGTAAGACCCATATCCTGGCAGCTAGAATTGGCAATATCCTCCTAAAAACAGATACTTCCGCCAATAGTATCTTATGCCTCACTTTTAGTGATGCAGGGGTACAGGCTATGCGGCAACGCCTATTGCAATTTATCGGAGCTGAAGCACACCGGGTAAATATCTACACTTTCCATTCTTTCAGCAACCGGGTAATCCAGGAGAACCTGGAGTATTTCGGTAACCTTGGCCTAGAACCCGTCAGCGACCTGGAGCGAATCGAATTGATACGGACTATGCTCGCACGGCTCCGGGTTTCGCATCCGTTAAGGATCGGTAAATCCTCTCCCTTTTATTACGAAAAGCACTTACAGCATCTTTTTCGGATCATGAAATTGGAACAATGGGAAGTAGAGGATATGCAAGCCAAAATAGACCACTTTTTATCCGAAATTCCCCATCGAGAAGATTTTATTTATCAGGTAAACTGGGGTCGTTTTAAAAAAGGGCAAATTAAAAAAGCCAAAGTAGAGGACGCTCAGCGGAAAATGGAGTTGCTGCGCGCGGCCTGCGAATTGTTTGAAGAATATCAGCATTTAATGCAAAAAGCCCAGCGATATGATTATGAAGACATGATACGTTGGGTGATTGATGCCTTTCAGGAGCACGAAGTGTTGTTGCGTAAATACCAGGAACGTTATTTGTATTTTTTAATTGATGAATTTCAGGATACGAACGGTGCTCAAAACACGTTGGTCCAACAATTGGTCAACTATTGGGATAACCCCAACCTCTTTATTGTCGGCGACGATGATCAGTCTATCTATGAATTCCAAGGGGCGCGGATCAAGAACATAACGGATTTTTACCAGAAGTACCAAAACTACCTTAAAGTTATCGTCCTTGAAGATAATTACCGCTCCACCCAACCCATTCTGGATCATGCAGGCCAACTTATCATTCACAATAAGAACAGGGTAGTTGCAAAATTAGCTGATCTGGCTATTCAGAAAAAGTTGTCAGCACAAAATCCGACGGTAAAAAAAATTAATGAAAAGCCCGTTATTCGCGTTTACGAGAATCCATTCCAGGAGGAAGCCGCTTTGGTAGAGGAAATAAATCAACTGGCCCAAAAGAACTTTCCCCTGGCAGAAATCGCCATTATTTATACCCGGCATCGTCAGGCAGAAAATATTATCGAACTATTCCAACGGCAGAAAATACCTTTTAATACCAGGCGCAATGTGAATATTTTAAGTTTGCCCATTATTCAGCAACTCCGTCAAATGATAGAGTTTGTAGCCCTTGAGCTGGACCGTCCTGGGAAGGGGGAGCATCTGGTTTACCGTATGCTCCATTTTCAATTTTTCCAAATAAGGCGTAGTGATATCGAAAATATTCATTGGAGCATCAGCAAAGAAGCAGAACGTATTCCGTGGAGAGAGGCTATAAACAGAAAGGACTATTTGAACGCCCTTTCCTCAAGGGATCAAATCGAATTACTTTCCACCTTATTAGAGAAGTGGATTGGGTTTGGGGCTAATCACAGCACCGTCTCGCTTGTGGAAAATATGATCAACACTTCCGGAATATTACGCTTTGCTATTGAGCAAGAAGAAAGGCAGTTCTTAGTGGAAGTGCTTCATGCCTTCCTGAGCTTTGTAAAGCAGGAAAACGATCGCAACTCCAGATTGCGTCCGGCCGGATTAATTGAGGTCATCAGAAAGCTGGAGGAAAATCGCCTGGGCATTCCGCTTAATGAGGTTGTCAAACAAGAAAACGGTGTAAACCTCCTAACAGCACATAGTGCCAAAGGCCTGGAATTCAGATATGTCTACCTCATTCATGCTACCAAAGAACACTGGGAACCCAGAGGCCGCTCGGGTTCTTTCCAGTTTTCACTGCCGGATACTTTAACTTTTTCTAACGAATCTGATCAATTTGAAGCCCGCAGAAGGCTTTTCTATGTAGCAATGACGAGAGCAAAAGAACAATTGGTCATTTCTTACAGCCAATCTTCTTTGCAGGGAAAGCCGGTGGAGCGCTGTGTTTTTATTGATGAATTAATGTCGCCTAACTCTATTGGTATTGAAGAACATGCTGTCACTGAAACATCGCTGCACGA
Organism: uncultured Saprospiraceae bacterium; assembly: GCA_964533785.1. Lineage (GTDB taxonomy): Bacteria > Bacteroidota > Bacteroidia > Chitinophagales > Saprospiraceae > JANQRV01. The sequence goes on from CAZHNG010000041.1 coordinate 13,247, forward strand.
AAAGCAGAAGCTGTTGCTGACTGAAACGGCTAAAAGTAACCGCATTGAACCCATGGATAAGGATTGGATAACCGACCAACTGACCAATTTCAGTCTTAGTACCACCGCATTGGATACCTACCTGAAATGTCCGCTGGGTTTTTTCTATGAATATGTCTTAAAAGCGCCGGTGCTAAGTAGCGAAGCGGCTTCTTACGGTACGGCGGTACACAATGCTCTCCAACGATTGTTTGAGCGGATGTTGATGGATCCTGGCAAACATTTTCCAGGTCAGTCTTCCTTGATAAGTTTTTTTGAGCAAGAGATGGATAGCCTGCGTAGCCATTTTTCCTTTCAAAGTTGGGAAAGGTACCTCGAGCAAGGCCGTTACAGCCTGACGGGCTTTTACCGGTCAAAGCATCATTCCTGGCACAAAAAAGTGGCAGTAGAATACAGTATCAGAGAAGCAGAAATTGAAGGAGTACCCATAAAAGGTACTATTGACAAACTGGAGTATCTGAAAGATAACAAAGTCCGCATTGTCGATTATAAGACCGGTAGTCATGATCCAGGAAAGCTAAGATCACCAACCAGGATGAGACCCTACGGCGGCAGTTATTGGCGGCAACTGGTTTTCTACAAAGTATTATTTGAGCAATACAATAAAGCTTTCCAGCAGGTTGAAAGCGCTACTGTCGTATATGTACAACCCAATGCTTCTGGTAAGTTTGTCGAAAAAACAATCTCTCCAGAGCCTGATCAGGTCAAACTGATCATTGAACTCATCCGGGAAACTTACGAAAGAATTTTAAACCACGATTTTTATCAGGGATGTGGAAAAAAAGATTGCAAATGGTGTAGTTTTATGAAAAACAATGACTTATACGAAAATTTTGCAAGGGAAGATACTTTAATGGATGATAAGTTTTTTTAAGGAGTCGGCGGGTTTGTACTGTGATGTATTTTGTTCTTGAAGCATTGTTTTAAGTCTTGGTTTTTTGGCAGAATTATCTTTGGTCTGACCCTGTGGGCCTTCGGAGAGAGCATGCTTGTTTGCCTTCTATAACTTCCTGTTTTTCAGATTATCAGCAGGAGGTAAAAAAAGTTATTGTTCAATTTTTTTATACAGTTTAAAGTACCTACATTTGCAGCGATTTTGAAAATGTCAAAAGTAGGAAGGTGAAGAAAACATTTCTAACATTTCTGATTGTATTATTGGGCTTTGGATTGACCAACAGCCTTTTAGCTCAACACGGTGATGATGATTCCGGTGATCATCATTCTGAAGAAGAATACGATGCCGTAGGTACTATCATGCACCACATTAGCGACGCCAATGAATTTCACATCATTGGCGATATTCATTTACCGCTTCCCTGTATACTTTATGCCCCGGAAGAAGGATGGTCCTTTTTCATGTCCAGTGCATTTGATCACGGGCATACGGCCGTTGACGGGTATGCACTAAATCACGGCCGGGTGAACCGTATTGCCGATCCTGATTTTCCGGATGGAGAAGTGCACATCGATGAAATTGTACACAAGGAGGAAGAGGTACAGAAAGGTGAAGAAGTGGAATCAAAAGATGTGTATTATGCGGTACACGATGGTCACGAATATAAATTAGATAAGCCGAGCACATTAGACGGTGGTGTGTTGGGAGGTGGCATCACTTCTTTCTATGATTTTTCGATAACTAAGAACGTGTTTACACTGATTCTAGCCGGAATTTTACTCATTTTACTATTCTTTGCCGTTGCAAGGGGATATAAGAAAAATGATGGGAAAGCCCCTTCCGGCATCCAATCCTTCATGGAACCTTTCTTTGTTTTTATCCGGGATGAGGTGGCAAGACCAATGATCGGAGATAAGCACTACGAGCGTTTCCTGCCTTTCATTATGATGCTTTTTTTCTTCATTCTTTTTTGTAATCTATTAGGTCTTGTCCCAATATTTCCCGGCAGTGCCAATGTAACCGGGAATCTTTCGGTTACTTTAGTTTTAGCGGTTATCACTTTCATTGTGACTAATATCAACGGTAATGGGCACTATTGGGAACATGTTTTTTGGATGCCCGGTATTCCTGCGTGGGTGAAGATCATCCTTACACCGGTAGAGATATTAGGATTATTCATCAAACCATTTTCGTTGATGATCCGTTTGTTTGCGAATATATCCGCCGGTCATATTATCATTCTCAGTTTGGTAGGATTGATCTTTGTCTTTGGAGAAAATGGAAGTAATGAAGGTGGAGCGGTCGGCGGAGGTTTTATTGGAGTTCTGTTTACTGCTTTTATGAACCTGATAGAGTTATTAGTGGCTTTTTTACAAGCATTTATTTTTGCAATTCTCTCTGCTTCATATATTGGAGCGGCAGTAGAAGAACATCATCACGACCACGATGAAGCACACGCACATTAATAATTTTCTAACATTTAAGAAATAGCATTTTCACACTCCTTCCCTAATCACACTCACAGTCTGACGTCTAAAATATGGCGTCTGGCATCTCAAAGAAGCAATTTATTTTAACTAACTATAAATTTCATTGAAATGGAAATTATCGGAGCTGGATTAGCAGCACTTGGTGCAGGAGTAGGAGTAGGTTTGATCGGAAGCCGCGCAATGGATGCCATTGCTCGTCAGCCAGAAGCAGTTGGTGATATTCGTTCGAATATGATCTTGACAGCTGCATTGGTAGAGGGAGCGGCTTTATTTGCCATCGTAACTGCCCTGCTGTAGTCCTTTTGCAAAAAAAAAGAGTAAAGAGTCACTGGCGATTGGCTAAACTCTTTACTCGACCGTTTAATTTTCAAAAAAGGCACACCCTGTACCCGAAACGCACGTTTGATTTCTGACGTTTGGTGAGAGTGAAAACACAAGCATGCTTTCCACCAATATTTAAACCGTACCATGATGATAAATTTTTTGTTTTTAGCAGACTTTTCAGTAATCCGGCCGGAACTAGGGTTAATCTTCTGGACGCTTTTGGTTTTTGTTGTGGTATATTTCTTTTTGGCACGATTCGCTTTCCGGCCTATTCAGGAAGCGTTGAAAAAGAGAGAAAATGATATCCAAGACTCCTTAAATGAAGCCAAAAAGGCGCGTGAAGAAATGGCTAATCTCAAGGCTGAAAATGAAGCGCTTTTGATCCAGGCACGCGAAGAGCGGGCAAAAATATTACGCGAAGCGACCGAAGCGAAAGAAACCATTATTACGGAAGCGAAAGAACTGGCAAAAGAAGAAGCCCGTAAGATTATTACCAACGCAAAAGAACAGATTGAAAACCAAAGGATGGCTGCCATCATCGATATCAAAAACCAAATCGGTAATATTGCTATTGAAGTGGCAGAAAAAGTGATCAAAAAAGATCTGTCCAGCCAAAAAGGGCAAGAGAATCTCGTTCACGATTTGATTGAGGCTATCGATCTGAATTAATAATTTGACGGACATTAAAATGATTGTAATTATCAATCATCATTAATCAATTTATATCATTCGAATATGTCAGAGCACAGAATTTCTAGCAGGTATGCCAAATCACTACTTGACTTGGCGGTAGAGCAAAAAAAGCTGGAGAAAATTAACGAAGATATGTTGTCTCTGGGAGAGGTGGTTGAAAACAGGGATTTTTACGTAATGCTGAAGAGCCCGCTTATAAAACCGGACAAGAAGATAAAAATTTTTAATACCCTTTTTGAAGGAAAATATGATGAATTGACCTTAGCATTTTTGAATATCCTTGCAAGAAAAGGCAGAGAAGTTATTCTGGCAGATATCGTCAAAGCATTTAAAATACTATATAAAAAGGAGAAGAATATATCCACGGTTACCTTTACGACGGCCGTAGAGATGGGAATGGATACCATCGAAGCGATCAAGAAGAAGTTGCATACTGGTTCTTTTACGAGTAAGAATATCGAGATCTACACGGAAGTTGATCCTGATATCATTGGTGGGTTTATCGTCCGTTTTGACGACAAGATCTACGATGCCAGTATTTCGAATAAACTGGATGAATTAAGAAAAGAATTTAAAGATAATCTTTATATCTCTCAAATTATTGCAAATTAATTAATTGGAGTAACAGATAGTTGCTGGGTTAGGACGCCGAATTTTACATACGCTGTTTTTTTTCTCACACAACTTATTAACCTGGTATCTTTCAGCATTCCACGTAAATACAAATATTATGGTTGGTGTAAAACCCGATGAAATATCAGCAATACTAAAGCAGCAGCTTTCAGGTTTTGAATCCATTACTGAGCTTGAAGAATTTGGAACTGTATTGGAAGTAGGTGACGGAATTGCTCGTGTATACGGTTTGAATAGTGCCGGGGCCGGTGAATTGGTAGAATTTGACACGGGAGTACAGGCTATCGTATTAAACCTGGAAGAGGATAATGTAGGGGTGGTATTAATGGGACCTGGAAAGGGTATTCACGAAGGTTCTAAGGTAAAGCGTACCGGTTTGATCGCTTCGATTAAAGTGGGCGATGAATTCGTAGGACGGGTTGTGAATCCACTTGGCGAACCGATTGATGGTAAAGGAGCCATTGAGGGACAGAAATATGAAATGCCGCTCGAAAGGAAAGCACCCGGTGTGATCTACCGTCAACCAGTACAAGAACCCCTGCAAACAGGGATCAAAGCAATCGACTCCATGATCCCGATCGGACGTGGGCAACGGGAGTTGATCATAGGCGACCGCCAAACGGGTAAAACGGCTATCGCTATTGATACCATTATCAACCAACGAGAATTTTACGAAAAAGGAGAACCGGTTTACTGTGTCTACGTGGCATCAGGTCAAAAAGCTTCAACAGTAGCTCAGGTAGCTAAAAGACTGGAAGACTCCGGAGCAATGGATTATACGGTAATTGTTTCGGCTTCAGCTTCGGATCCGGCGCCCCTACAGTTTTACGCACCTTTTGCCGGGGCTGCCATCGGAGAATACTTCCGTGATACAGGACGCCCCGCTCTGATCATATACGATGATTTGTCTAAGCAGGCGGTTGCTTACCGTGAAGTATCGCTATTACTACGTCGTCCTCCCGGACGTGAAGCGTATCCCGGTGATGTATTCTATCTACACTCTCGTTTACTGGAGCGTGCTGCAAAGATTATCGAAAATGACGATATCGCACGCCAAATGAACGATCTTCCGGACTCTTTAAAAGAAGCAAAAGACGAAAACGGCGAACCTTTGGTAAAAGGAGGTGGCTCTTTGACGGCCCTCCCGATCATTGAAACGCAGGCGGGGGACGTATCAGCTTATATTCCTACTAATGTGATTTCTATTACCGACGGACAGATATTCTTAGAATCCAACCTCTTTAATGCAGGTGTTCGTCCGGCTATTAACGTAGGTATCTCGGTATCTCGGGTGGGGGGATCTGCCCAGATCAAATCCATGAAGAAAGTAGCTGGTACTTTAAAATTAGACCAAGCCGCTTATCGTGCTCTGGAAGCTTTTGCGAAGTTCGGCTCTGATCTCGATCCTGCAACCAAAGCAGTGTTGGAAAAAGGCCGCCGCAACGTAGAAATCCTGAAACAGCCGCAATACTCACCGGTGCCGGTAGAAAAGCAGGTCGCTATCATTTACCTGGGGACAAAAGGATTATTGAAAGATGTTCCTGTAAACAAAGTAAAAGAGTTTGAAAATACTTTCTTGACGGAATTAGAGCAGCACCACAAAGACCTTTTGGCTTCTTTCCTGAAAGGGAAAATTTCCAAAGAAGGAGAGGAGGCTTTACAAAAGCTGGCCGCTCAATTGACGGCTCAATACAGAAAGTAAATATTTATTTCATCATCACTTACGCTCAACCTCGATCCGTATGTCAGGTCAATTAAAAGAAGTCCGCGAAAGGATAGCATCAGTAAAAAATACACAGCAGATTACCAAAGCGATGAAAATGGTCTCTGCTTCTAAGTTTCGCCGCGCTCAGCAGGCTATTCTGAAAATGCGTCCTTATGCGAACAAACTGAATGATATGTTGCGCAACATCCTTTCCAATTTGGAGGGCGATGTGGAAAGTTCTTTCGGTAAAGATCGCCCTATTGAGAAAGTATGTATCGTAGTTGTTACTTCTAACCGCGGTCTGGCAGGTTCTTTCAATGTCAATATTTGTAAGTCGGCGATGGCAAAGATTAGGGAGGAATATTCTTCGGTAAAAGAGCAGGGAAACCTTTCCATGCTGTTCATTGGCAAGAAAGGGTATGATTATTTCAGAAAAAGATTAACCGGAGTTGAATTCAATACCGAATACCTGGAACTTTTCGATGATCTAAGCTTCGAAAATACTTCAAAGGTGTCTTCGCAATTAATGGATGCCTTTGAGCAAAAGACTTTCGATCGCATTGATATTGCTTATGCTCAATTTAAGAACGCTGCCACCCAGATCATGGTAGCAGAGCAGTTCCTTCCCGTTAAAAAGATCGAGCCAGAAGATTCATCGGCAAAGTCGCTGAAAGCTTACTATACCTTTGAACCTAATAAGGAAGAGCTACTGGAGTTTCTGATACCGAGTATCCTGCAAACACAATTTCAGAAATACCTCTTAGATACCCACGCTTCTGAGCATGGTGCGAGGATGACCGCAATGGATAAAGCGACCGAGAATGCTAAAGAACTATTGAGTGAATTAAGAATTAGTTACAATAAAGCCCGTCAGGAAGCAATCACCAAAGAGATCCTGGAAATTGTGGGTGGTGCGGCTGCATTGGAGGACAGTTGATCGCCTTATTCTAATCAATTATTTCTGGGAAAACTGCCAACATCGTTATGTCGTTGTTGGCAGTTTTGTTTTAGTGATTTCCGCAAACTTTTTGTTTGAATTTAATCTAAAATTATTTATCTTTCTTCCAATTTTCTAACTATACAATTCATATTTCCAATGAAAAGCATTAGTTCCAGCAAAACGAAAGCCCAAATTATTGAAGCCTATAAACAATTGGCTAAGGAATTTGAAGCAGAAAGAGCAGCAAATTCCAAGCTGCAAAAGGAGTTGGCTGAAAAAGATAAAACCGTTCAAGCGGCGAAAATTTGAAAAACAATTAGAGCTAAAAGATCTGCAATCAGAACTCAAGCTGAAAGATCAAATGATTCAAAATCTACAATCCAAAATCGAGGATCAAAATCAACTCATTCGACAACTGACGGCTAAAGCAGATGGCGCATCGGATCAAGTAAAAGATATAGCTCTAAAAGCAATAGAAAAATCCGGCGGTGTGGCCGGCCGGATTTCCAGTTTTTTAGAACGTGACAGGACAAAGGCGGAAACTCCTTCCTAAAGGAAAGACCGGCCTGTGCGTCTACCATAGTGCAGGGGGATATTTACCCGCTTCCGTTAATTCAGAAAATGCAGTTTGCACCGGAATTTTATCTTCCTGATAAGTGACGCCGTACCATTGCTCATTATTGGGGATGACTTTCATTTGAATTTCACCCTTCTCGATTTGCTTGCTGACTACGGAAGGAATTAAGAACTCCGCTTTGGGCTTATCCCAATTTTCTTTGACAAAGTCGGCAAACTGAGTTTCCATGGCGTTGAAGACACTGGGGTGAAAACCGAAGAAGTTCATGGAGACCACACTTTCTTCGCTAAGTGGATAACGTTTACCGTCCTCTCCCAAATGGTGAGGCACACCGTTTATTCTTTCAATTTTGAACCGTTCCGTCACCACTTTTAAAAAATTGTTTTCATCCATTTCGCATACTCCTCTGTTGACAGATCCGTGATCAGAAAGGGTGTTTTTAAGAATGTATCCGATCATGGAATAGAGCTTTTCATTACATTTATGGATCAGAAAGTCAGCCATGGATTGGAAAGCAGTAATACCGTAATAATCATCGGCATTGATAACCGCAAAGGGCTCCTGGATAGCATCTTTTGCAACTAAAACGGCGTGGGCCGTCCCCCAGGGCTTTTGTCGCTCGCTTGGGAATTCATCTACACCTTGAATAGGAGAATCAATCGCCTGGAATACGTAGTCCACCGCAATTTTATCTTGAAATTTTCCCGAGAATTTTTCGCGAAAAGCATCTTCAATATCTTTTCTGATGACAAAAACGACCCTTCCGAACCCTGCCCGAATAGCATCGAAAATGGAATATTCAATAATGGCTTCACCTTGAGGCCCGATTGCATCAACTTGTTTTAACCCGCCGTAGCGGCTACCCATGCCGGCAGCAAGAATTAATAACGTAGGTTTCATTGCAGTTTAATTTATTCTTTAAGTTTTTGTTGTTTGAGAAAGTCGACAAACGTTCTCACCTCTTTTTCAATACGTACACGGTGAAAAATGTTGCCTCCAATGAGTATTAAACAAGCACTAATAAATAAACCGGTACGAGAATATTCCATCAAATTTGCATAATCCGGATAAAATGGTCTAACAGCTAACACTTCTATAGCAATAATAACTGCAGTGATGAGCAATAGAAAAATGGAGACCGCATTGGTAGTGCGAAGAAGCATGGATTTATTTTTCCGCAAGCACTTTTTCAAAAAGGTGATGGGGTCTTTTTCGAATGGATCGATCTTGATCAACTCCCTAAGGATATAATCGGCTTTTTCGTATTCCTGTAAATTGTAAAAAGATGCCGCCTTTTTAAACAGCATGCGGCGGTAGATATCTTCTCCCTTAAAATACTTGATATTTCTTAAGATCGAATTCTCGATCACGGTATCCACTCTTTGCAGATGCTTTTGGTAAGCACCGGTTTCAAAGAGTGCATTGACATAGGCAACAAGAAGTTCAAAGAATTCATTAAACTCCAATTTAGAGATCTGAAGTTCCTGTTCTTCGTAAAAACGTATGATTTCATGGAAATCATTGGATTCAATTTCCAGAAAATCAGAAAATAATTTCGAATGATATGTTGGTTTTGATGGTTGCACGAATGTCATCAGACTGATTATCAAAAAAGTTTAATGATTGCGAGAATCCATTCCCCAAGTCAGTTTTTCTCTCATGGTATCAAGAAAATTCTTACTTTCCAACTGCACTAACTTTATGGCAAAGGTATTCTTCTTTACCACCAAACTGTGTGCAGCGGTAATTGTTTCAAAACGAGAATCTAATGTACAAAGAAAGTTCTCAGCTCGCCCTTCAATTTTTAAAGTAATTTCTGAACTATCAGAAATGACGATTGGGCGCACACTCAAATTGTGTGGTGCGATGGGGGTTATGACCAAATTTCCGGAGTTTGGATAAACGATAGGGCCGCCACAACTGAGGGAATAGCCGGTAGACCCGGTAGGTGTAGCAATAATGATCCCGTCCGCCCAGTAGGAGTTCAGGTATTGGTTATCAATGAAAGCATGGATGGTGATCATCGAGGAAGTGTCTCTTTTGTGAATGGTGCAATCGTTCAGTGCAAAGGGCAGATCACCAAACAGAGGAGGGGAAGACACCAACTGCAGGAGCTGGCGTTCCTCTACATGGTATTTGCCTTTTTTGATCTCATTCAGCGCTTCGACGAATGTTCTTTTTTCAATATTGGCCAGAAAACCCAACCTTCCTAGATTTATTCCAATAATGGGAATGTCCAATTCTCTAATATAAGTGATAGCTTCGAGGATGGTGCCGTCGCCTCCCAGCGTTATAAAAAAATTGATCCTCAATGCCTTAATATCGTAATAATGTTTAAAGGTGCGGATTTGAGCAGGAGGTTCAATGTGTGCTTTGATAGCATTTAAGTATTTTTCCTGAACGTAAATAGCAGATTCAAAACTAAGCAGTATGTTGAACAGGCTTTGAATATAGGGAATGTCTTCTTCCTTTAATGTTCGGCTAAATACAGCTATTTGCATGTGGAATTAAGGTTGAGATATAGGATCAGGGAATGCCACCCCTTTTAAACCTGACCCGAAACTTAAGTTTTCCGAAAGATTAATCCAATGAATCAAACGAATTTTGTTTTGAATGTGACTGCTATAATTGACAAGTTTAATGATCAGAAATTTAAGTCGAAGTGCAAAAATAACCCATTTTCCAGTAAATCATTGAAGCTGTATTGTATTTGGAAAACTTTATCGTAGAAGACAACAAAATCTACCCCTATACCCCCTCCCCACAACAAACGATTACTCAACGGATTTAAGAAGTGGCTAAATGGTGAATTAACGTAGCCGATATCATTATTAACCGAAAAGTACATTTTCAAAGGCATCAAACGAAAGGCTTTAATAGGGACTATCTTGCCTAGTTGAAGTTTCTTTTCGAAAATTTTGTACCGCAAGCTTGACTTAGTGTAAGCCATATCAAGGCCATCAACGATATAAAATTCATATCCACGTAGGTAATCCCGGCCGAAACCCAGGCCGCGGTTATACTGATACGATTGCCGGTACCGTAAAACAGAGTATTTGACCTTGTTTTGTAAGCCTATACTTACGCGCTCTGAAAATGAGGCATATTTATCATAGATAACTTCCAGGGTAAGCGCATCTCGGTGGTTGAAAACGCCAAGACCGTCTTTTTGTATTACTGCACTCAGTAAAAAGCCATTTAAGGGATAGGGCCTGATATCCCGGTAATCAAAGATGGCCTTATACCTCAATTCAAAAAAGCTTTGTTCATTGTCCCGGTTTGAAAAAAAATTAGGGTTAAGTTCGTTCGAAATGATACTGGCAATTCTATCATTGGTATAACCCAGGGAAAATTCATGGAAGGCACGGAGCTTAGGGCGGTAGACAAAAGCAACGCCTGCATCGTATTTTTGAAATACAAAATCGTCCGGTTCCTGGTAGAATTCCTGTTGATTATCCAGGGACATGTAGTTTAATTCCCGGTTACGGCGATAAGAGAACCGGGTGCTGATACCCAGCGTCTGGCCTTTATTAATGAAAGGAAGGCTATAGCGGGCAGAGAAACTGTGGGTATAGCCGTATTTAAACCCTAGTTTAAAACGGTCGTTATTGCCCGTAAAATTCAAGTGAGCGAATTCCAGACCAACGTTTATACGTTTGAGCGACCGGCCTTGCTCTGACCACCAGACATTGAAATTGCGGTCCACCAGTTCAAACACGGGAACGGGGTACAGGAACCAGTTCTCGCTCAATTCTACCGCAAAATGAACCTTGTTCGATTTACCATCCCAATTTTTATAATAGATCCTAACCCAACTGAACAAGCCCGTATTCATCAGTAAAAGTTCGCTTTCTTCAACCGTCTGAACCAGGTTTTCCAAATAAATGGTATCTCCGGGCTGGAATTTTAACTCGCGTAAAACAATTCGCTTCTTGGTTTTTTTTAGGCCAATTACACTGATGCTATCTACTTCGACAAAAGATTGACCCTGGCCATAAATGAACAATGGCAAACACCCCAATACAAAAAAAATGGTCAGCCTTTTTGCAGCGCAAATCATTTCAGCAATTTACTTATCATACATTCAAGTATGACATCAAAGAATCGAATCGATCCTTTAGGGATTCATTATAGCTTTTTTCGTTAAAAGAAGCCTTAATGGAATAGTCATACCTTACAAAAGTAGCAATGATAGGCTGTAAATTTTGTCGGTTAATTTTCAATGTCACCTCTATCTTTGCAGAATCCGGGCTGGAGGTCATAATACTACTGAGAATACTCGCCCCTTCAGACTCTACTATCCGGGCGATCTCAGTAAGTGCATAATCCATTTTGTTGAGCTCCAATACCAAAATACTGCCCGGTTCAGCAAAAGAAGCTGAGTCAGCAAAATAATTGAGCAGGTCCTCAAGAGTGATCATACCGGCATAATTACCTTCTTCGTTAATTACGGGAATGATGGTCAGGTGGTTTTCTTGAAAAACACGCATGACGTCGTAGATGTGGTCATTGATGTCCACGTAAGGTCTGCTCAACGTCAAGTAATAAGAACCGATGGGCTCCTCCACATCATGGTTTAAAATGTCATCTTCCGAAATGACCCCCAAGAGTTGCTCATTGTTCACAATAGGAAGGTGGCGTACGTAAAAGTCTCCCATCATACTTAAGGCATCATCACCAGTATCAGAAGTTCTTAAGGGAATTATATCATTAGAAACTAAATTCTGAGCGATCATATTAATGATTAAAATAAGAGCGTACAAACGGCAAAAAGTTGTACGGCTACTAAACGTTAAAATAATTTGGTTTTACCTATCAATCTTTATTTCGTCCTCTGCGCAATATTTTCTGTTTTTGCCTTTCGAATTCTTCGCTGGTTAGGAGCCCTTTTTCTTTTAATTCTGCAAGATTTTTCAATTGCTCCAATAAGTCACCTTCCTTTTCCTCTGCTGGTTTTTCTTCTTCTGTTGGGGGGGAGTCCAAGAGGTTTTCTTTAGGAGATTCGAGCTGAGGCACCAACCGGTAACCGTTTTCCTGAAATTGCTCAAACTGAGGCTGTACACGAAGATAAGCTAAGGCATCGTGATTTTTGATGCGATCAAAATCATTAAAACCATTGGCAACTGCTTTATCCAGGTGAAAGAAAGCTTTTTCCGGTTTTTCCGTCAGCGAATACGAACAGGCCAGGTTGAAATGGACGGCAACGTCTCCCGGAGTAATTTCCAAAGCTTTTTCAAAATCCTGAATAGCGCCTTTATAGTCGAAGTCTCTGAATTTTTTTATGCCGGATTGTTTATAAGGATTGTGCTTAGGCCTTTGCGGAGTGGTTTCATTTCCTTTTTGTTGCCGGACTCTTTCGCGGTGAACATCTCTTGCTGATCTTGCTTTACGGCGTCTTTCGATTTCTTGGTTTTGGCGTTGTCTACGCCTGGTAGCCCGGTAATATTCTTTATTGTATTTAATGTTAAATTCATCGGTATCCATCGATAGAAAAGCGATCGCATCAATGATCGCAAAAATCCAGGATACCCAGAAAAAAACAGCATATACTATACCCAAACCGATCTGCCCCAGATAAAACCGATGTACGCCAAGCCAACCAAAAAATAGTGCAAGTATACCAGCAATGTTCTTATCCTTCATCTGTTATTCTAGTGTTGTAAACTTTACAAGTTAATATAGTAATATCATCCGGAAAAGCTTGTTTGCCCCGGAATTTTTCGATCTGGGCCATCAATTTTGTGTTAAATTCATAGGCACTACTTCGGTAATGCTTAGCTGCAAATTCATTTAAAACAGGTTCTCCGAAATACGCCCCATGTTCGTTTTGCAAATCGGTCAGCCCGTCCGTAAAGGTTAAGATCAATGCTTCATCAGTTTCAAGTTGGACATGTCCAACTTCAATTTCCGGTAATTCTTCAAATGGTCCAAGTATCGTACAGCCTTTTCGCAATGACGTCACCTCCCCTGCGGCTACCCATAAGGGCGGATAATGCCCGGCATTAACGTAAGACAATTTTTTGGTTTTTTTGTCATATTCCGCAACGAACAAAGTAATAAAACGGTCACCACGCGTAATCAAATTAACCGACTTATTCAAATCTACAACAAACTCTTTTAGGCTCGTTCTTTTGTGAAGCAGCGTGTGAAAAATAGCCTGAAAGTTCGCCATAAGCAAGGCAGCCGCTAAGCCTTTTCCTGAAATATCACCAACGCAAAAAATGATCTTTCCGTCTTCTGATTCTATAAAATCAAAATAATCACCTCCCACTCCTAATTGGGGTTGGTAGATGCTGGCCAGTTCGTAACAACTGGTCTTTGGCAGTATTTTGGGGATCAGCATTCTTTGCATGTCACTGGCCAACTCCATCTCTCTCTTTAAACGTTCCTGTTCTAATTGTCGTTTAAAAAGTCTTTTGTTTTCAATAGCCACCGCAATGACATTGGTGATCGTTGTGATGAATTGAACTTTGCTGTACATGTCCTCTTCCTCACTGAACCCGCCAATGAATACATAGGCGATGGGCATTTCCTTGTGTTTGACGGGAATCACTACATCGAACTCCTGTATCAAAGGATGATCCGACTTTTCCAGATTTTTTAAACGAGTATACTTTGGAAGCATATCCGTAATATCCAGCTTGGTCAACTTCTCGTCAATGCCAATGTGGGTCGGACAAACCCAGTCCTCCTCTTCCTTGATGTATAACATCATCTTATTGATACCAATTTCCCAGCCCAAAAAAGACTGGTACATACTGAACAAACCCTCAGCCGAAACATTATTGTTTATTGCCTGAGTAATGTTGAGCAAACGATTGATCTGGAGCTGCTTTAAATTCAATTCCCTTTCGAGTGACTCAATCCTTGATAATTTATTTTTTATTTCTGTATAGTCCGGCATATTAAAATCCAACCCAATTTTACGGGATTAATACAATGTTACTGTTGTTTTCAGTTTTGTTTGAAGTAAACATAAAGATATAAAATCCCATGCTATATTTGATCTTTGGAAGAAAAAACTAGGGCAAACGCATCAAAATGATTCGCCCAAAACTTTCAGTAAATATTCATTATT
>CAZHNG010000042.1:0-27444 GCA_964533785.1 uncultured Saprospiraceae bacterium
ATCGACGGTGTGATATATTTCGATATCAACGAAGATGAGGATGACATGAGATTGGATGTTGATCCTGAAGAGGCCGTTCCCGCATTCATGATGGAAAACAGCCATGACCATGACCGTTGTATGCAAGGGGTATACGAACAACTTTTTGGAGCCCAAAACTAATACACTGTAACACAAATTTCTTTGCATTTTGAAGCCGTCTTTTTGCCCAACTCTTCGTTACGTACTCACCTTCGGGACTATGGCCACGAGGCTCCGCCGATATTCGGATATGGGGCCCTTAATCCCATTTCCTCATTGATTTGGACAAAAATCCGGTGGTTCAAAACACTAAGAAACTTATATTACAGTGTACTAATCACTCATAAAAAAAAGGACAAAATGAAATCTTACAATATAATCTTTCTTTTACTCATTGCTTTCTTTCCAATGATGGCTCAGCAGGTGAGCAAAGCAGAACAAGGCACTTATGCCCTAACCAATGCCACTATTGAAACCGTAACAAACGGTACCGTTCAGGGTAACCTTATCATCCAGGACGGCAAAATAACCGCTCTTGGTGCTGATGCCGCTGTTCCTGACGGTGCGACTACCATCGATTGTTCGGGACACAGTATTTATCCGGGTATGATCGATGGAGGCACCCAACTCGGACTGGTAGAAGTAAGCTCCATCTCACTTACTCAGGATTACAATGAGATCGGCGATATCATTCCACAAATGCAGGCTCTTACTGCTGTCAACCCCAACTCCGTAGCTATTCCGGTAACCAGGGTAAGCGGTGTTACCACTGTTATTGCAGCACCTTCCGGCGGGATCATGTCCGGAACAGCCGCCTTGATCAACTTACTGGGTTATACCCCGGACCAAATGTATGCTGGCTTTAAAGGCGTAGTGCTCAACTATCCTTCTTCCGCAAAGCGGGGCCGCTGGGATCGCCGCTCCGAAGAGGATCGCAAAAAACTGGAAGAGAAACGACTAAAAAGTATTAATGACGCCTGGGAAGCCGCTCAGCTTTACGCCAAAATCGTAGATGCCGCCAAAACGGACCCTTCGGTAGAGGTGAACTATAGTCCCGAAAGCGAGGCGCTCTATCCGGTAGTAAAAGGAGAAATGCCGTTGATGATCGAAGTAAACCGCGATAAAGACATCGAATCGGCCATTAAATGGGTTAAGGAGAAAAATATCAAAGTGATCTTTACCGGGGTAGCAGAAGGCTGGCGGGTAGCCGACCAATTGGCGGAGGCAAAGATCCCCGTCATTACCGGCCCGGTGCTGAGTACGCCGACCAGAGCTTCCGATCGCTACGACCGTCCCTACGCCAATGCTGGTATTATGCACAAAGCAGGCGTCAAAGTGGCCCTGCGTACCAGCGATTCTGAAAATGTACGTAACTTGCCGTTCAACGCTGGTTTTGCCGCCGCTTACGGCATGGGCAAAGAAGCTGCACTCAGAGCAGTTACCATTGTACCGGCGGAGATTTTCGGATTAGCGGACCGTATTGGTTCGCTAGAAGTGGGTAAAGATGCTAATCTTTTCGTTGCTGACGGTGACCCGTTCGAGCCTAAAACACAAATTAAGCACGTGTTTATCAATGGCTGGCAAGTACCAATGGACAGCAGACAGATCCAGTTGTACAATGAGTTTTTGGAAAGATCTCCCGGATTGAAGAAGTAAATGTTTTCTTGCAACATTGCACAATACGGAGTTAGTTTGCAGTTCTCTTTTACTGAAGAATCTAACTCCGTATTTTTTAGGTATGGCATCGTATCTCAAATTTGTATAACTTTATAGATGAATTAATGAAATCAATATGACGACGAGGATCAGTATTCCACTTTCAGAGATGGATGAGGATTTTTTAAAGAAATTGAAAAAAGAATATCCACAACGGGCTCGCCTGGATATTCAAGTTGTAGATTTAGAGACCATTCCTGCTTTCAGTGAGGATGATTTTTGGTTAATTATCGATAAGTTAGATATGGATAATAAAACTAATACATTAAAATTGGCTATTGATGAACTTGCGGAGCACCCGATTAGCCATATTTATTTATTTGAAGATAAATTGGCCGAGAAATTGTACCTTCTTGATACGAAAGCTCACGCCGAGGCCGCCTATTCGAGCACTCCATTTTCAGAAGATGGTTTTTTGTACATTAGAGCTGCAGTAGTAGCTCAGGGTAAACAATACTTCGAAAGGGTACTTAAGAACCCAGAAGAAATTTCTCACAACGAGGATTTTGAGCCTCTACTATCTTTAGCTGCTTGCGCATATGAACAAAAGACAGGAAAGGAATTTGATTACATCCCGCCTTTGAATTATGAAACCTATGCAAACGAGGAAGGTTGGGAGGACAATTAAATGACAAATAATGCATCGAAACTCCTTGGAAAATTCTGAACCACATCATCTGTACAAAATATTTGACAAAGAGGAGGAAGAAGTATTTAAGTATGGTATCAGTTCAGATCCGGTCAATGAGGATGGATTAAGTAGAAGAATTCGAAGACAGCTTAAAATTTTAAATTTAGCCGCTGGATGGTTGCGTTATTTTGCCCGAATTATTCTCGAAAACATTGATGGAAGATTAAGAGCAGAGGAACTTGAAGACGAATACATCGAAACTTTCGAAAAAGAAAAAGGGAGAAAACCGCGAGGAAACCGTAGAAAGAACCGCAATAACTAGTGCTTCGGGAACTAAATACCTGCCAGTTTTCGCGGCTTCTTTTGATGACAGGCGTTGTTGCTCTCCCGCCTGCCAAAGTATTGTACGGCGGGCAGGTCAGTCAGGTAGCTACGGCTATCTTCTCTCCTCGCGCCTAGCCTATCACCAAAATAACCTCCCGAAAACTGCCATTTACTTAATTTCCGAAGTACAAGCCCTTCCACCTCATTTCCTTGCTGCTAACACGGGCATTTCATGAAGCGCACTTTTCTCATCAACATTATTTTCGTATTGCTGATCAACTTCCTAATCAAGCCGGTTTATATCTTTGGTATTGATTTGACAGTACAAAATAGAGTGGAGACTGGTGCTTACGGGCTTTATTTTACCTTGCTCAGTTTCACTTACCTCTTCCAGGTATTTCACGATATTGGTCTGAACTATTTTAATAACCGGCATATCGCCCAGAACAACCATTTGATC
Organism: uncultured Saprospiraceae bacterium; assembly: GCA_964533785.1. Taxonomy (GTDB): domain Bacteria; phylum Bacteroidota; class Bacteroidia; order Chitinophagales; family Saprospiraceae; genus JANQRV01. The sequence goes on from CAZHNG010000042.1 coordinate 3,153, forward strand.
AGCAAATACTTCTCCCGTTTATTCATTTTAAAACTATTGCTCTGCCTGATTTACCTGCTCGTTTTGATGATAGCAGGGCTTTTTTCCGGCTACACCATTCAGTATACGTACTTTCTATTTTTGTTGGGAACGGTTGAGGTATTGAGTACGCTGGTTTTGTTTTTCAGATCGAATATTTCGGGACTAGCCCTGTACATGACCGATAGTTTCATTTCAGTATTGGATCGTTTGTTATTGATCTTCATTTGCGGTTTTTTATTGTTCCACCCTTCTTTCAACGACCGTTTTAGCATCAGTTGGTTCATTCACGCCCAGGTCATTACCATGGGGATAACCGCCGTCATTGCCTTCCTGGTCTTAAAAAAACATTTAAAACCTTTTAAGTGGCGCATGCCCGGCGTTTTTGCTCTCTCCCTTTTGAAGCAAAGCTATCCCTACGCGTTAGCCGTTTTGCTCATGACTATGTACACCAGGCTGGATAGTATCATGATCGAGCAATTGTTACCCGATGGGTTGATCGAAGCTGATTATTACGCCTCTGCTTTTCGGCTATTGCAAGCTTGTAACACCATTGGGTTTTTATTTGCCGGTCTGCTGTTGCCGATGTTTGCCCGTCAGCTCAAAGCCGGAGAAACAGTCGAGAATTTGCTGAGATTCAGCTTTGAGATGCTCATGGCCGGCAGCATTATCCTGGCCGTAGGAAGTGTATTGTACCGCAATGAAATTATGACTACGCTGTACAACACCGGCAGCTCTTATACCGGCTCCATTTTGGCTTATTTAATGGTATGCTTTATCGCCGTCTGCGGTATTTTCATATATTCGGCATTGCTTACCGCTAATGGTAGTTTGAAAGCAATGAACCGCGTATTCATTTTTACGGTAATTTTAAATTTTGTGTTAAACCTCCTGCTGATTCCCAGATACAAAGCAGTTGGTGCCGCTTTTACGACCTTGGTTACCCATTTTATCGTTTTCTTTGCTTTAGTAATCCTCACAAATAAATTACTTCGTTTGATTCCCTCCCGAAGCATGATTCTAAGGATTACCGGATTTTCTTTGATGTTAACAGGAAGCGCATTAGCCATTCAAAGCATCCTTACGGTAGATTGGTTGTTGAAGTTTGGACTGACACTGGGAGCAGGCCTATTACTGGCAGCAGTCTTCAAACTACTGGATATAAGAAATTTTTTGGCTATTATGCGCCTTAAAAAATCCTGATAACCGGTGATTTTTTTTATGAAACCTGATTGAAATGGAAAGATCGTATAATCTCATTGATGTTGTTAAAGTGCTGTTCCATTGGCGGCGTCCCATCATATACACCTGTTTTGCCGTAGCTATTGGAACGGCCGTTATTTCTCTTTTTCTGCCCAATTATTACGAAGCGGAAACCACATTTCTGGCCGCAAGTCCGGACCAATCCCAACCGGAATTATTCTTTAATAAAGGAGGATTGAGGACTTTTATTTATGGTAATGACGATGATATGGATCGATTATTGACTTTGGCCCAATCCCACGAACTCGTCGATCACCTTGTAAAAAAATTTGATCTTTATGTCCATTACAAAATCGATACCACCAACAAAAAAGCCCCCTACCGCGTAAAAAAGAAGTTTTTCAAGTATTATGATATTAAAAAAACAGATAAAGATGCCCTGGTACTTTCTTTCGAAGATAAAGACCCCGAATTTGCCGCTGTTGTGTGCAACGAAGCCCGAAGAAAGATCAATGAAACCGCACAAAAACTACTGAAAAACCGTCAGCAGACCGCCATTAAAGCGCTGGAAAAAAACCTTACAAATAAAAGGGATCAATTACGCATACTCAGCGATACATTACAGCGAATCCGCCGGGAATACGGCATTTTCAATCCACTTGCACAAACCGAGAGCCTATCGGAAAAATATGATCTCCTGAATTCAAAATTAGTCAAAAGCAAGGGGCGTTTAAACGTATTGGAAACTCTGCAGGGCATTCCGCAAGATACGATCAAAATGCTTAGCGTAGAAATTAAAGGCATCCAGGATCAGGTAGACACCCTAAAAACACGGCTCGAAAAAGTCAATCAAGGTTTACCCTTGATCGAAACCTACGAAAAACAATACGTAGAGGCGAACGAAAGCCTTAGTGAAGATCAGGAACAATTGAAGCAATATTATGCAGTCTTTAATGCGGAAATCCCCTCTCTTATCGTCATTGAAGAAGCTGAAGTACCCGTAATCAAATCAAGACCAAGAAGATCTATAATTGTTATCGCAGCCGGTCTGGCAGCATTCATCTTCAGCGTTATCGGGGTGTTGCTCATCGACGCGTATAAGGATATAAAATGGCAAGAGGTATTTAAGGATGAAAAATGAAGCACGCGCTATCCCTAAATATTGCCCGTTACAAACCGTCTGCCCTTTTATTCGGCGGTCTAGCCCTCGTTATTGCGTTCTCCATTTTCGGAGCAGTAATACTTGAGGAATATTGGTTGGCAGGGATACCTGCTTTTCTCTTACTACTATACCTTACCGTTGTGGATTTCCGGAAGGTGTTTTTCTTATTAATCGCCTTTTTGCCCCTTTCAACGGAAATTGTTCTTCCCAATGGATTTGGGACCGACTTGCCTTCAGAACCGCTGATGGTTGGTCTGATGCTGGTATATCTTTTGTACAGCTTAAAAAAGGGTAAGAACGTACAGGTCGGGTTTCTACGTCATCCGCTCACCCTGATCTTATTTTTTCATCTGGGTTGGATTGCTGTTACTAGCATAACATCAAGTCTGTTCCTTGTTTCATTCAAGTACTTGCTGGCTAAACTATGGTACCTCATTTGTTTCTATTTTCTGGCAGGCAGCATCATTAAATCGGAGAAAGATTACAAAACCTTTTTTTGGTACTTTTTCATCCCTTTGACCCTGACCGTTCTAGTGACGTTGTACCGGCATGCCGGATACGGTTTTTCTTTTGCAGATGTCTACCGGGTATTACATCCCTTTTACCGCAACCACGTTGCTTACGCAGGTATTATGGCAGCATTTTACCCGATTATTTTTCTGGGAATAGCCTGGTATTCTGTTTTTTCCAAAAAATGGTGGTTTCTTGTTGTTTTCAGCATACTCCTTCTTCCCGCGATTTATTTGTCCTATACCCGAGCGGCTTATATCGCACTTGCCGTAGCAGGTTTTGCCTACTTCACGATCCAGTTGAGGCTGATTAAATTCATTATACCCGTAGTGCTGGCAGTGGCGATTGCCGTTGTTGCTTTTTTGGTGCAAGGCAATAAATACCTGGATTATGCCCCCAATTACGAAACCACTATTACCCACACTAACTTCGATAACCTGATAGAAGCTACTTACAATCTGGAAGATATTTCCACCATGGAACGTTTTTACCGATGGATTGCAGGCGTAAGAATGTTTGCGGATCAACCCATCGTAGGTTACGGGCCGGGAAATTTTGTCAATTTTTACCGGCCTTATACCGTTACGGGTTTCAAAACTTACGTCAGTATCAATGAAGAAAATTCAGGTATCCACAGCTACTACCTCATGGTATTGGTGGAACAAGGGTTTCCTGGCTTGATCATATTCCTGGTACTCACTTCCTTTACCTTGGTCAAGGGCGAACAGATCTTTCATACGGCCACAGACCCTGGATTGAAACGAATGGCCATGATGTCTCTATTGTGTATAATCGTGATCGATGTATTTCTGATCATAAACGACACCCTGGAAACGGATAAGATCGGCCCGCTGTATTTTATTGCGCTTGCCGTTTTAGTCAATGTTGATTTAAAGAGTCGTATTAAAAACGCAGGATCTGCTCAATGACCCGGAGTGCTTTTTCCTGTTCTTTTTTTGGTAAGGCCAGGGTTTCTTCCTGAACGGCTTTTGCCGGAACTCCATTCTTTGCCAACTGCAACATTTGCCGCCTTTCTGAGCTGGAGAAGTTGGAAAAAGTCCTGCGCAACAAAGGCAAGGTGCTATTGAACTCGGCATAAGAGAGTCCGGTTATCCAGTTGTCAATTAAAGCCCATAAAGAGGGATTATAGATCAGTAATTGCGCACTACCGCTAAGGAAGCCTTCGATCCACAGGGCTTTTTTTCCGCTGTCCTGTCCTATGGAAAGGGCCGATTCCAGCTGAATACCCGCTTCGTCAATACCGATCCCGCCTTTGTCAAACAACAACCGGATGGCCAATCCTTTAATCATCGGATGAACCATCGATGTATTGGCTAATCCTCGTAAGGATAAGTACCAATCCTCATTGAACGATGGTTGATTTAATAACCCTATGGAATGGGTAGCAGAAAGGATCTGGAAATAAGTTTTCCGCGCCAGATCATCGTCGATATCAATACAACTGTTAGTAATCCCGATGCAGATCCTGGGGATGATTTGCTCCAATATTTGAAAAATGGCCTCCACATCCGTTTGACGGGTATTTCCATAGCGGGCGATTTTCACTAATTTTGGTAATGCCTCGATTAATTCAAGTACATCTTTAGATTTAGCCGCAATAAATTTCAAGCGCGCTACTAATGCCGGGATCGTTTGGGGTAAATCCGCTTTCAATACCTCGTCAATCAGCTCGGACAGCACAGCCAGCCTGGTCAATGTATCGCGTTGGTGGACTACATACTGTTCCGCTGCTTTTTCGATCGTATTTCCCCAGCGAGCAGCTGCCACTATTTTCATGGCATGATCCGTTCTGCGTTTTAAGGTCCAATGTTCTTGAAAACTACCTAATTTAAACCGGGAGCCTTTACGCAGTTTCCCCCATTTAATACCTAAGATATTCAAACGATGGATCAAATGGCTGGCCGCCAGATTCGATGGTTTACGTAAGTCCAGATCTTTTCGGACAGATTCGGTCGTTTCCCATTCTTTGGTAAGTCTCGCTGACTTTATTGCCTTCTCCAGGTCACTCATCAACGGCACTTTGGGGACATTAGGCCCTACTTTGCCAATTTTATCTCCGATGATCAGTTTTTCACGAATAAGGTCAAGGTAAAAGCGGTTGCCTTTACAGAAGACGGCGATAGCAGCTTCTTCGAGCTCCTCAATGCCAGCTATGGTTTTTTCACGCAAAGAAGCCAGGGTTTCCGTTAATCTGATCGCTTCGATAACATTAGCCGTTGAGGCATCCATTTTCTTTTGCCGCAAAAAACGGGCTGCCCTGATCATCCATTGATAAACAGCGGTAGAACGATCCGAATAGAGCAATTCGTACCAGGCCGGAGAGATCACCCCGGCACCATAGCCACTAGCTGGCGCTAATTGGTCATAACTCCAAGGCACCCAGGTGGCAGCGGTCTTAGGTTTCTTCAGACCTTTTACTATGGCATTATCTGATTTTTGAGTAAAGGACTGCCAATTGGCCAGAACAGGCGCATGCCAGGCACCACAGACAACAGCAATATTCTGATAGCCTGCTTTTAAGGTTTTTCGGATAACCTTTCTCATGTAGGCCTCTCGCAGCAGAGTCAGTGGGCTTTCCTGATTTGCGGTCTCACTACGGATCGCAGCGATCATTTCGGTGATCAACGGAAATATTTTTTCCGTATTTTCGGTTTGCTCAAACTGGGCATCCCACCATCTTTCACCATCTTTATAGCCCGCTAATTGACCAAGGTAACCCAGCGGATCTTTAGCAAGTTTATCGCCCCCCTTATGATTACCTGTTTTTTGTTGCAAAAACTGCAAATCTTTGAAATTGCTTCCGGCGGGAATATCTATCGCCTGAAGCTTGATGCCTTTTTTCTGAGCAAATAGAATGGCTTGCCACTCAGGAGAAAAATGAGCAAAAGGGTAATAAGACGCTTCCTGAAGGGATTTAGGATTATAGATCAGCAAAGCTACGGGCGGAGATAGTTGTCTACCATTAACGTAAGCAAGGACAGATTCCGCATTTACGGGTAATTCAAGGAGAATACAGTCCGGTTCAATAGCTGCCAGCGCTTTGAGCATACTATAGGTAGAACCAGGGCCGTGGTGCCTGACACCGAGCACATGCAGCATATTTTAACCGCTGTAGTTTAATAGAGATTCAAAAATCAATCGTCCGTCCGTATTATACAAAATTTCCTCAGAGGCCCTTTCGGGATGAGGCATCATACCGAACACATTGCGGGCTTTATTGCAGATGCCGGCAATATTCTCAATAGAGCCATTGGGATTAGAAGCAGGAGTAACCTCCCCATTCTCATCACAATATTTGAAAAGGATCTGATCTTCTTTGACCAGTTCTTCAATGGTGGCTTGATCTGCGTGATACCGGCCATCAGCGTGTGCAAGCGGAATTTTCAGGATATTGTCGAGCCCAATCCCGGCAGTAATTGTGGTATTGTTCGTAATGGGCCGCAAATAAACATTTTTACAAATAAATTGCTGGTTCTCATTTCGCAACAGCACCCCCGGTAATAATCCGGCTTCACAAAGTATCTGAAAGCCATTACAAATCCCCCATACCGTACCGCCCTTATTGGCAAAATCGATCACCGACTGCATAATAGGAGAAAACCGGGCTATTGCTCCCGCCCGCAAGTAATCACCGTAGGAAAAACCACCGGGCAGGACAATACAATCATTGGTATCAAATCCAGGCAAACCTTCATCCTTATGCCACAGTTTGTAGGCTTCCTGTCCAAGTACTTGATGTAATACGTGGTAAACATCATCATCACAATTGGAACCGGGAAATACGACTATTCCGAACTTCATTTTGTTGTTTTTAGACGCTAGTGCCTCGGGAACTAGAAATCAGGTAAAAGACTACCACCACTTCCGCAACTTTGACTGATCACCTCAGGCATATTAAAGAATCTGAAAATTCTTTAAATTCCTTGTATCTGCTTTCTAATGTCAAATACGGCTGTACAATATTGAAATCTCCGCAAATATAAATAAAATGGCTTTCTTGCTACCTACTGATGATAAAACAATATATTCACCGTTTTGCGAGATGGCTTATTATTTCATCATCACCTAAAGAAAAGACTTCCGTATTGAAAAAAGAATATGCCCGCCAGAATCAATAGGTGTAGAACCTCAGCCACTTGCCTGGAAAGCATGGTAAAGAAAAAGCCAACGAAAAAACCCAGAGGGACCGCCAAAATAAGCAGATGGCCTAAACTGATATCCGATTGAATAAAGATACTCAAAAGAGCCAACAGTGTTAACCAATAAAGGACATCGATCTTTGTTTGTTCCTGTCTTTTTTTGCGTAGCATGAACCTGGAATAACCGAAAATACTAATGAGCAATACCAACATGAAAACTCCCGCTACCAGCCAGGAAAAAATAACATTTAATCCATTGAAATCCAGCCAGCCAATATTTTGGGCGTATTGTATCTTCCAGAAAAAACTCAATTGGTCTTTCCAATACAAATAAGTTCCTACTAAAACGTTGGGGACTGCAAAACCAATTAACATTATTAGAATTTCCTTGAATTTTAAAGCCCTCATCGAATTTAACCCGACTAAACACAACAATACGAAAACAACGTAAGAAAAATAAAAAAAGGAGGCAACCGCCAGCCAGAAGCCTACATTGAATATACGGTCTTCACAACTGGTTTTGCGATAAGTACTCCACAGTTCGCCCAAAGCGATGATCAAAAAAAGATTGGCAAAATGCAAGGGTAAAGGCACCAAAAAGTCTGGTATCAAGCACACAATAGCCGCAAAGAACAATCCCTGAAACAAATTGATCTCCCGGTTTAAACGATGTTGGATGGCCAGTTCATTGATCAGTATTGCTTCTGCAAAAATCACCAGCGTTGTTAGAATATGGATGCCTAGGCTATTGTACCCAAATAACTGGAAAATGAAATTAGAAAAAACACCTACGGAAGCAGACTCCCATTGTGGGTTAAAAATAAAGAGGGGTAGGCGCAATATGATCAAATAGACCAATATGGCGATATTGAAGGTTACCTGATTGGTTCGAAAAATTGATAACACCTACTTAGAGTTATTCGGGGGATGTCATTAATTCAATGAGAAATCATGTTTAATAGAATCTACATCGTATTGCGATAATTCAGCGATCTCGTAATTGGTAAACTTCGTCATTGGAAAGTCAGTAACCATGTTCAACACTTCTTTTACAGAGGAGGCGCTGAAAATTGCCCACGCCTTTGATTTTTCCAGTGAAAAAGCATAATTAAGCAGTTTTCCCTGAGAGAAATACCGGTTCACGATCGTTTTCTGATAAGGAAGTAGCTTTTTGATCTCTTCCGTTATCCTGTTTTGTAGCGTAAAAGCTACCATGTATTGATACCTTTTTTTATCCATAGCCATTTCCTTTTTTTCCTATCAACTATACCTGACCGCTCAATGCGATAAATTTACGTACCTTTTGAGGCCAGGATTAAATGTGATGCCAAACAACCGGCATCAGCTTGCAAAAGTATTAATTTTTTTGTCAAAAAACTTTAGGGTAGCAAAGGTAATACTTCGTAACGATTTTTGATCGCCATTCATGATCCGAACTTTTGGACATTGGCAGCACTTCACCATTCCTATAAAGAATATTGATCTCATTTTTTGCCGTATTGTAAGCATTGTTACTCTCAGCCCCTTCTTTCACCAGGTGTACTAATTCTTCTTCAGAAAACTCCCCCCATTCCTTCAAACGATCCCAAACGTAGGAGCGATAAGCGGTTGTAACAGGCTGATTCTTCAATTCCAGCCTGAATAATCGACGGTTAATAATGCTGGACGCGATGTACGCCAATACCCGGTCGCCTGAACTCATCCATAATTTTAAAGCATAAATTATATCAAAATCATCCAACAAAGCAAATCTTTTCAGTAATTCATCTCTTTTTGCGTTAAAATCAGCGGCAGTCAGGTCATGGTGTAAGAAATAAGAAAGGTTGTCCGGAATTTGCAAAGGAAAACTTTCCCGGAACAATTGTTTTGCACGATTAAGGGCAAGGATCAACATCTGTTCAGCTGATAGTACTGTTTTATGCAAGTATACCTGCCAGTACATCAACCGCCGGGCGATGAGAAATTTTTCAATGGAGTAAATGCCTTTTTGTTCAACGACCAATTCTCCATTGTGGACCGCCAACATCTTAATAATGCGGTCATAACTCACCACTCCTTCGTGAACTCCTGTAAAAAAACTGTCCCGGTTAAGATAATCCAGACGATCCATATCCAACTGGCCAGAAACCAATTGATGGAGGAAAGTGCGTTCGTATTCATCATTAAAGATCCGTATGGCCAGATCGAGCTTACCGTTAAAATCTTCATTCAGTTTCTCCATAAAAAGAGCAGAAATCGTTTCATGGGAAACATTGATCAAGCTGTTTTCAAGGGTATGAGAGAACGGACCATGTCCAATATCATGCAACAAAATAGCGATCGATGCCGCCTTAGCCTCCTCATCGCTAATGTCCACTCCCTTTTGTCTTAAGACTTCTATGGCCTGTCCCATTAAATGTAAAGCTCCCAAGGCATGATGAAAACGGGTATGCAAAGCTCCCGGATAAACGTAATGCGTCAGGCTTGTTTGTTTTATCCTGCGCAATCTTTGAAAATAAGGATGTTCTATCAGATCAAAAATGATGCCGTAGGGAACGCTCACAAATCCGTAGACTGGGTCATTAAATATTTTTTTCTTATTAGTCGAGCGAACAATTGATATCATTAGCGTTGTTTTTACAAAGTTAATGGTCTGTTCCGAATTCTCAGGCTCTTTTTACTTTGCATGAAGTATCTACCAAAACAATTGTGGAAAGGCAATAAATGCCCAATAGATATCGCTTTAAATAAGTTCAATAACCTCCTGAGTTTTCTTCCAACATACATTTATCTTCTAATTAAAAAAATATGGAAAAAGTAAAGATATTATGGGCTGATGATGAAATTGATTTGCTTAAGCCTCAATTATTGTTTCTCGAAAAGAAGGGATATGAAGTCATTACCGTAACCAACGGCCACGATGCGATCGAAGAGTTTGAAACGAACCGGGATATCGACGTTGTTTTTCTCGATGAAAGCATGCCAGGCATTACCGGCCTGGAAACCTTGTCTAAAATAAAAGCCCAAAATCCCAGGCTACCCGTTGTGATGATCACTAAAAATGAAGCTGAAAACCTGATGGAAGAGGCTATCGGCTCTCAAATTACGGATTACCTGATCAAACCGGTTAACCCCAATCAAATTCTACTTACCTTAAAAAAGATAGTCGACAATAAAAGATTGGTTCGGGAAAAAACTTCTTCTGATTACCAGCAGGAGTTCCGGCAAATTTTAATGGAGATCAACAGCGGCCTCGATTATGAAGAATGGGTAGAGATATACCGCAAAATCGTTAATTGGGAGATTAAGATCAGTGAATCGAACTCAGAAGGTATGGCTGATATCCTGTCGATGCAAAAAAGTGAAGCCAATACTGAATTCTCAAAATATATCGTCAAGAATTACCTCGATTGGATTAAAAATAATGATGGCCCGGTGATGTCCAATAGTTTGATGCGCAGTAAGGTATTTCCCAAACTATCCGATGAGGTGCCAACACTTTTTATTCTGTTGGATAATTTACGTTACGATCAATGGAAGGTCATCGAGCCTATTATTTCAGATATTTACCGGATAGAAGAAGAGGATTATTTCTATAGTATCCTGCCTACTTCCACCCAGTACAGCAGGAACGCTATTTTTTCCGGTTTGATGCCTTCGGACATTGAAAAGCGATTTCCGCAGTGGTGGAAAAATGACAATGAAGAAGGGGGTAAAAACCTTCATGAAGCCGATCTGTTGACCGACCTTGTGGAAAGAACTTTCCGTAAGTCCATCAAACACGACTATATCAAAGTAACCAATGTGAACTATGCCAAACAGATGTACGACAATGTGCTCAATTATTTGAATAATGATTTAACCGCCATTGTCTATAATTTTATTGACATGCTTTCGCACGCCCGAACCGAAATGGAGGTATTGAAGGAACTGGCAGGAGATGAAAAGGCCTATCGATCCCTTACGAGATCCTGGTTTAGGAATTCTCCGCTCTGGGATGCGCTGAAAAGAGTGGCGGAAAGAGATGTACAATTAGTTATTACGACGGATCATGGCACCATTCGGGTAAATCAGCCTTCGAAAGTCGTTGGGGACCGGGAAACAACCACCAATTTGCGCTATAAAGTAGGCCGAAATTTACAATATGAAAGAAGAGATGTCCTCGAGATCAGGAATCCGGCAAAGGGTAAATTACCCAGTCCTAATGTAAGTTCAACCTTTATTTTCGCAAAGGAAGACAAGTATTTTTTATACCCAAATAACTATAATTACTACAATAATTATTACCGGAATACTTTTCAGCACGGTGGTATTTCCTTGGAAGAAATGATCTGCCCACTGATCTTATTGAGGTCGAAGTAAGGAAGGGATCTCTGAGTTATTGCCCCGGGAACCTGCAAATCAAGTGTTTAATCATGAAGATCATCTGCATAGGAAGAAACTACATCGACCACGCCAAAGAGCTAAAAAATCCCGTTCCTGAGGAACCTGTTGTTTTCATGAAGCCCCCTTCCGCTTTGCTCGTGAATAACAAACCGTTCTATATTCCCGAATTCAGCCAAGAGGTGCACTACGAGGTAGAAATAGTCATAAAAATAGCTAAGAACGGCCGACACGTTCAAGCGGAATTTGCAGATAATTACTTTCAGGAAGTCGCACTCGGGATTGACTTTACAGCAAGAGACTGGCAATCTAAACTAAAATCCAAAGGCCACCCCTGGGAAATAGCCAAGGGCTTTGACCACTCAGCAGTAATCAGTAGTTTCATCAGTGTGGAGCAGCTCAACAAACAGGCCATTCCTTTCTATTTGAAGAAAAACGGAGAAACCGTCCAACAAGGCAATACCAAGGATATGATCTTTTCCATCAAAGATATTATTGTCTATGTTTCCCAATTCTTTAAACTTCAAATGGGGGACCTAATCTACACTGGCACTCCGGCAGGCGTTGGTCCCGTTGCGATCGGCGACCATCTGGAAGGCTTTTTGGAATTAAAAACAGAAGTCAGGCAAATGTTCTCCTTCCACATCAAATAAATTTGGTTCCCTTTTACTTTATCAAAGTATTTCTATTTTTGCGCTTAAATTCTGTAAAATGAAAAGTACATGGTTGGCAAAGTAGGATCATTTTGCCGCAGCGAAGTTTTGTATTTACAGAAATATTTTTCAAGTAAAAGCTTAATTAAATGCCATATTTATTTACATCCGAATCTGTTTCAGAAGGCCACCCGGATAAAGTAGCTGATCAGATTTCCGACGCCTTAGTTGATCACTTTTTAGCATTTGACCCCACCTCAAAAGTGGCTTGCGAAACCTTAGTCACAACCGGCCAGGTCATTCTTGCCGGAGAAGTAAAATCACAAACATACCTCGACGTACAGCAAATTGCCCGCCATGTCATTCAAAAAATTGGATACACCAAATCTGAATACATGTTCGATGCCAACTCCTGTGGTATTCTTTCCGCCATTCACGAACAATCCCCCGACATTAACCAGGGGGTCGAAAGAGATAATCCGGAAGAACAAGGAGCCGGAGATCAGGGCATGATGTTTGGCTATGCGACTAACGAAACTGACACCTATATGCCTCTGGCATTGCGTCTTTCTCACATGATCCTGCAGGAACTTGCGGCCATCCGGCGGGAAGGTTACGTCATTTCTTATTTGAGGCCCGACTCCAAAGCGCAGGTAACCATTGAATACTCCGATAATAATGTCCCTCAACGCATTGATACTATTGTCGTTTCCACCCAACACGATGATTTCGACGAAGACAGTAAAATGCTGGCCCGAATAAGAGCGGATATCGTCAACATTGTCATTCCCAGAATAAAAGATAAACTCAAACCGGAAATACAAGCCCTTTTTAATGATCAGATCACTTATCATATCAACCCTACCGGAAAGTTCGTTATCGGAGGACCACACGGTGATACGGGCCTGACCGGGCGTAAGATCATCGTTGATACATACGGTGGCAAAGGTGCCCACGGGGGTGGTGCCTTTTCTGGAAAAGACCCTTCTAAGGTAGATCGTTCTGCGGCATACGCAACCAGGCATATTGCAAAAAACCTAGTCGCTGCAGGGGTTTGCGACGAAGTTTTGGTGCAGGTTTCTTACGCTATTGGTATTGCCAGGCCGACCAACATCTACGTGCAAACTTATGGTACCGGAAAAGTGAATATGCCGGATAACCAAATTGCAAATATCGTAAATGAAGTATTTGACATGCGTCCGTACGCCATTGAAAAGCGACTCAAATTACGCAACCCCATTTATCTGGATACCGCTGCCTACGGCCACATGGGGCGTATTCCGGAAAATAAAACGGTCACTTTAACGGATGGTTCCGGTAATTCGATTTCTAAACACGTTGAAACCTTCACCTGGGAAAAACTGGATATGGCCGAACAGGTTAAAAATGCTTTTGGGTTATAGGGTCTTTGCCCCACATAATTTTGAGGCGGTATCGCAAAGTAAGACATGAACCATTTGGTTGTATCTATTCTTCACCTATGATACGGTCTCAATAATTTCCCAATTATTATCCTTCTACCATTACGGCGATTCGGTGACAAGCATTATTTAAATACCCTCTGGGGTTCCAGCCTGGCAAGATCATGGGTTGAGATTTCCCCTGGTCATCTACGGCTCGCGCCCACACTTCATAGTACCCTGATTGCGGAAAGCTTACTTCAGCATTGAAATGCTGCCAGGCTAAACGATTGGCGGGCGCATCGAGTTGACACTTCTTCCAGGTTACACCAAAATCAATGGAATAATGTACGGATTGCACTTGATAATCCCCAGCCCAGGCGTGACCGCGGATTGGTAATTGTTGTCCCAACTTGATGGTGGCCCCTGACTTGGGATAGGTGATCAACGACTTTACCGGCATACTTTCGATGATACACATATCCTCATCCGCCACTTTTGTTCCCGGTGGCACCGGCTTACAGGGCACGCGATAAGACTGGCCCGTCATTTTCGGTCCGTCATGCACCTGGTCTCTGATCACAATTTTATTGAGCCACTTTCCGGAGCAGGAAGCCGGCCACCCTCCAATGACTAACCGAAGGGGATACCCATTTAATAACGGCAGGTCTTCTCCATTGAGTGCCCACGCAATAAGGCTCTCGTTTTCCAGCGCTTTCGCAATTGGTACTCCCCTGGAAATCACCACTTTTTTGGTGTCACCGCTTAAATGCTTATCGGCTCCGTAATAACCGATGTAGACTGCATTATTTTTCATTCCTGCATCTTCCAGTACATCTTTTAACCGGATACCCGTCCAGGATGGACAACCGACCGCCCCCGTACTCCATTGATTGCCTTTGGCCGGTGGGTTGAACTCTTTTCTTCCGTTACCGCCGCACTCGATAGTCAATTGGTAAGTATATTGCTTAAACCTAGATTTTAAGTCTGCCAAAGTATATACTTTCTTACTTTGGGCCGCCTCCCCCTCTACGGTTAAGGTCCATTTATCCGGATCTATAGAACCTTCCTCCGGCGGAATACCATTATTGCGAACAAATAGTTTATCGCCGGGAGTTGTCAAATCATCCAAAAGATGAGGAGGGGTCTCTGCATTGACGGGCCGGTCGTTTAGGACGACTAGACCGGGATGTTTACCGGGAAGGGCAAAATCCTCTTCACTATGGGCTAAGGCTGCAGGGATCATTCCTGGCGGAAAATTTTCGGCAAAGATCATATTAGCACCAATGGCACTACAAACGGCAGTCAGGGCACTTTTTTTAATGAACCCTCTGCGGGTGGTGACTCTACCCCAGAGCTGTAGATCCGCCTGTTGAGGATCTTCGTTATATAGCTGATGTATACCAATCTGCTTTTTCTTATTTTTAGACATGGGAAATTCACTTCTATTATGGCTGATAAATATAGGAACATGTTTTAAGGAGGCAAAATGAAATATCAATCAAACCCGCTTTACCCCCAAACCGGCCTTCCCCGTCAAATACATCATCCCATCTTTCAACTCAAAGCCCCCCTCTACGATATCCCTGGCCAGATCAATACTACCATCCAGATCCAGATATTTTGTCGCCGGACAAGCAAATGCCAAGTGCAAAGCTGCTGCAATACTTACCCGGCTTTCATCCATGCATCCCCACATGACGTCAATACCAAAATCCTGCGCGATTTGAGCGATGCGCTGCCCATTGATCAAACCCCCGCATTTCATCAATTTAATATTGAAAATACCAAAAGCCTGATTGGCAACGATACGAACCGCGTCAGCCGGGGCATGCAAGCTTTCATCGGCAGCACATTGGTTTCTGATCTCCGCCGGCGAAAGCCGCATCCAGTCTAAATGCCGGGCCGGAAAGGGTTGCTCAAAAAACTCAATATCCAAAGATTTGGTTTGCCGGACAAAAGCCTGGAAGGTTTCCGTAGTGTACCCCTGATTAGCATCAATACGAATCTTGATGTCAGGGCCTACTTTTTGTCTTAACAAAGAGAAAGTTTCAATATCCCGATCAACGTCTTTTCCTGTTTTCAATTTGAGAATTTTGAACCCTTGCTCCACTCTTTCCCCTGCCTCTTCCAATGTATCTTCCAACGATTGAATCCCAATTGTTATGGAAGTAGGTAGTTTTTGGTGTACCTGGCCCAGGTAAGAAGCCAGCGGGATATCCAGCCACTTGGTGAATGCATCGTGTAAAGCCACATCAACGGCTGTCAACGCAGCAGGAAATTTGGACAATTGTCTCTGCATCTCTTTGATCAATCCCAAATAATGACGAATGTCTTTTCCTTCAATTTGTTCGAGAGCGGATTGCAAAGCAGCCATTGATGCTCCCATCTCTTCACCGGTGATCATCGGAGCCGGAGCGCCCGCCCCTATCCCTGTTGTCCCATTTTCGAGGGTCAATTCCACAAAAAGATTTTCAACTGCTTCTATGGTTTGAAAAGCAATAGTATATGGATTGGTAAGTTCCAGGTTCTCCTTCCAAAGTTTAGCCTTGGTAATTCGCATGTTATTGGTATTGTTCGGTCATTTTATCAACTTGATCAATTCTACAAATGCAATTCATAGAGACTAAGTAAGAGAGCATCTAATAAAAATAAGTAGCCAGCCAATCCCAAATACTCACCCTGTTCTTAAACAACAGGATAGCTCCAGCGATTAAGGCAAAGATAAAAATGAGCTTCGTGTTGCGTTGTGCATTGGCCAGTTTCTCTCTGCGGCTTTTATAATTACGTTTTCTGCTTTGGTACGTCATTGTTAATTTTTTTAAAAAATTTTATTCAAACCTCCAATTCGAGATAAACCGGACAATGATCCGAATGAACCGCATCATTCATATGATAAGCCTTCCTGATATTTGCTTTGAGCGGCTCGGAAACGGATTGGTAGTCAATACGCCAGCCTTTGTTATTGGCTCTCGCATTTGCACGAAAACTCCACCAACTGTACTCCACTTTATCCGGATGGAGATGGCGGAAGGTATCGACGAATCCGCTTTCGAACCATTTTGTCAACCAGGCTCTTTCTTCCGGTAAAAACCCCGATGATTTTTTATTACTCACCGGATTATGGATATCCATCTCCGTATGGGCAATATTATAATCCCCTACCACTACTAATTTGGGGCGTTCCTTTTTCAATTGACCAGCCCATTCAAAAAAATCGTCGAGGAATTCGTATTTAAAATCTTGCCGTACCGACCCCGTCGTTCCGGAAGGAAAATAACAATTCAAAAGGGTCCAATCGCCAAAATCAGTTCGCAAGATCCTGCCTTCTTGGTCGTATTTCTCCATCCCACAACCAATGATCACCTGATCGGGTTCCAACTTTGTCAGCGTTAATACGCCGCTATAGCCTTTTTTTTGTGCAGAGTGCCAGAAAGCCCTGTATCCCAATTCCTTTAGCTCTTCCAGATCCACTTGTTCTTCCTGTGCTTTGGTTTCCTGAATACAGACCATGTCAAAATCAGAGGACTTCAACCAATCAAAAAAGCCTTTTTTTATCGCGGCTCTTATACCATTCAGATTATAGGAGATAATTTTTAGTGACATATTTGAATTTATTAGACTTGTTCGTAGGGTTTTATCTTATTTTTACCCCGGAAAGATAATTCCCTGACTAAAGGATTGCAATTTACAATAACAAAGAATAGTTTTGTAAAAGAAATTCTTTACTACCCTTCTATTATACCCAGTCAACTATCCCAGTTGGAAAAAGTTTGCGATATTCATCTTACTAATATGTATACTTTCGCATTCCACTGCGTCACAAGCTTTGGAATGATCCTTGATTAGTTTAAAATTAAATCATTCATAATCCCTTATCATGTATTCAAAAAGAGCTTTAACTCAGGTTAGGCAGCAATTGGATGGAACCTAAGCATTAAAATTGTCCAAACGATTAAATAAACTGGCCAATTACTTCTTACTCATTCATTCAATTTTCGCCTTACTATGGAAAAAACAACTACACTACTTACATTTTTTTATTTCGCTTTCATCTTATTATTTACGCCTTTCGAGGTTACCCTGGCTCAATCAGCAGGTTGTAATGTTGCATCCATCGAAGTAGCATCCGTTCCCGCATGCCAGTCAAACGGCAACTATACCGTCGATATCAGAATAAGACACAGCGACAATCCCCCCGGCACCGGCACGGTGGTGCTTGTGGCCAACGGCTCCCCATTTTCGACCCCTATTGAACCTGACGGCGATAATGAGCAAATTATCCCGGTAGAACTCATTGCCGACGGAGCTTCCGTTGACGTAGTCGCTTATTATTCCGTTGATCCCAACTGCCGTACCATTGCCAGAGATCTTTTTGTCGGGGCACCCGGTTGCGGCAGTATTGGTGACTTCGTTTGGCTGGATCTGAATAAAAATGGCCTGCAGGATCCGGGAGAACCCGGATTGAGCGGAATAACGGTCTCTCTTGTCGGTGGCGATTGTGACCCGAACGGATCAAGACAGCAAATAACGGATGCTGACGGAGCTTATCTATTCGAAAGTTTATGTCCGGGTGAGTACCAAGTTATTATTGATTTACCCGACAACAACCGGGCTTACGATTTTTCTCCTTTTCAGGCGGGTAATGACCCTGAGATCGATAATGATATTACGGAAAACGGAATGTCGGCAATCATTCAATTGAGCGAAGGCGAACACTTTCGTTCGCTAGATGTAGGAATTACCGAATGCCCGTCGCTCAGTGGCCTTGTCTGCAATAATGCGTTGAACATTTCACTGGGTACAGCATGCGAAAGTCAAATCACTCCCGAATTATTGATCGAAGGAGCCATCCCATGCAATGTCGATTTTGACCTGCGCCTCTTTGATGATACCGGCTTTATCGGCGACATCCTCACTTCAGACCAGGTAGGTAAGACCGTGACGGCGATCGTAGAAGACCGGGTCACAGGACTGGCTTGTTCGACGGAGTTGTTCGTCACTGATGATATCGGCCCGGAAATTGAATGCCTGGATCAACTGGATGCCGGTTTCCGCCCTGATACGGTCCAGTTTTTTAGCGGGGAATTGACAAATGATGATCTCAACTTTGATGCCGCTAGCATTTTTTGCTGGCCCGGGCT
Source organism: uncultured Saprospiraceae bacterium (assembly GCA_964533785.1). Taxonomy (GTDB): domain Bacteria; phylum Bacteroidota; class Bacteroidia; order Chitinophagales; family Saprospiraceae; genus JANQRV01. The sequence continues at coordinate 21,765 of CAZHNG010000042.1, forward strand.
CAATACTTCGGGGAATAATTTTTACGACACCCTGTCCTTTGAAGTAAGCGAAAATGATATTTATAACCTGGTTTTATTCACCGATTGGGAGGATGGTGCCGCAGCGATCTACCATAACGAGTTCAGCGCAATAGACCCCTGCCTCAACCTGATCCATGCTTCGGCCAAAGCTTTCGACCCGGATGAGCCTATTAGCTTTTTTGAAACGTTTGGGGCTGAATTGAATAATTGGGTCACAGCAAACATGAAACCCGTAGTACAATTGGCGCTTCCGTTGCGCAAAGGAAGCAATCTGCAACTGGTAACAAGTTCTGCCGGCCCTGATCAGTCGGGCAATTACACCTGGGCTGTTTTTAGCGCCCAAAACGGAAGAATAATTCGCAGTTCATCCTCCATAGCGGAGCGTGTCGGTAACCTTCAGTTCGATATTATCTGTACGGATTTTGATTCTCTGTTCAACAACGAAAGCAGCTTATCTCTGTTCTCCCCTCCAATTTTGGCCGATAACTGTTCAGAAACTATCGACCTGCGGTTCAGCGATGCCATCAAACGCAAAAGTTTTTGCGGCCCCAACGTGATTCAGCGTACTTTTACGGCTGTTGATGAATCGGGCAACGAAAGCCAGTGCATCCAGGAACTCACGGCTAACAATCCTGGTCCAATGGACCTCACCTTACCCCCCGAAGTGGTGTTCCTTTCCTGCGATGAAGGTTTCCCATTAGACGAAGCAGGTAACCCTAGTCCGGAAGCATCAGGTTTCCCTTTTGTCTGGACGCTCTACGGTGTACAACCCGTGGAAGATGCTTATTGCAATGTTTCTGCGGGCTATGAGGATGAAGTGAGAATTGAAAATTGCGATGGCAGCTATACGGTATTCCGCAAATGGATCATTGTTGATTTTTGTAACCCCTTCAACCGAAGAAATTATGAGCAAGTGATCAAAGTAGTCGATGAAGAAGCGCCAAATATTGATTTGACTGCTATTACCTACGATAACCAACAATATCCAGATACCCTGATCTACTCCACCGGGCCATTTGATTGTACGGGTGCAATGGAGGTACCTCTACCGGAAATAACGGACAATTGCTCCGGTCAGACAGAACTGTTGATCGAAGTGGTGACCGAAGTAGAAGTAGACATTCTCGATATTGGAGTGCCCGTTGGAACGCGTATTGATACTCAAACCATTGCGACCGTTCTACCGGGAGAGCAGCCCGTAGTTTTTGGCATCCCCCAGGGTTGCCACTGGTTTCGGTATACCGTTACGGATGATTGTGGGAATACGGCCGTTGCCGCGCATCCTTTTTGCGTAGAAGACCAAATTGCACCGATCGCGATCTGCGAAGACAATCTGACAATATCGGTAGGAGGTCAGGGAGTAGCCCGGCTATTGGCCGAAGTTGCCGATAAAGGATCGTATGATGCTTGTGAACTGGACGGCTTTGAAGTGCGCCGGGAGTACAAACGTCAGGATGATTGTAGCCTTAGGAATACTCCAGCTTTTTCAGCATTCGGCCCTTTTGTAGAATTTGATTGCTGCGATATCGGCGATACCGTCCGGGTGGAATTTCTGGTAAAAGATAAAGCCGGAAACGCCAATACCTGCTGGCTGGAAGTATACGTCGAAGATAAGATCCGGCCAATCTGTATTGCTCCGCCAGCCACCGATCTGAAATGTTACGAATTACCGGCCAATTTTGACCCCAACGACAAAGAACAACTCGCTACCCTATTTGGAGAACCCGCCAATAGTGACGACAACTGTGAAGTCATTGGCTACGAAGAACTCGATCCGCTAATTGATCTGGATGATTGTCAGGTAGGCCGGATCACCCGCCGTTTTAGAGTTTTCGACAAGGCCAACAATTTTTCTACGAATATTTGCACCCAAATTGTCGACATCCTTCCTGAATTCGATTACGAGATCAGATTTCCCGCTGATCTAAGGGTCAATTGCGAGGTACCAGAACCTGAAGAGGTATTCATTGCCGGTTTGGGTTGTGACCTGTTGGCTACTCAGATAGAAGACGAAACGTTCTCCGCCGGGCAGGGTGATTGTTACAAGGTATTCCGAACCTACAGCATCATCAATTGGTGTGAATACGATAGCGAATCGGCCCCAGTGGTGATCAATCGGAACGAGGACTGTGACGGTTTGCCGGGCGACGAAGCCGTTTGGGTGCTGCGCCGTCCTGATCAGGCTTTTATCGACCGGGATAATGACGAAACCAACCAAAACCCATTATTCGCCACCAAACCGATGGATTGCGACGAACAAACCAACCCCGAAGGATACTGGCGCACCGTTAATCCAAATGGATACTGGGTATACACACAAGTGATCACCGTTTACGATGACACCCCTCCTACCCTTACCACTGATGCCCCTGAACCTTTCTGCAGTTTAAATAACGAGGAATGTACCGGTCCAACTGGAAGAAATTAGCTCTCCGGAAGGTTTGACCGTCCAGGTATTTTTCGATGCCGGCAGAGATGACATTCTGGACCAGGAGATCACCAACCGTTTACAAGGGAACTATCCGGATTATCAGATCCAGGGAGAATTTATCATCGGAGAGCATGCCTTAGTCGTCAACACCGAAGATGGTTGCAAAAATACAGCCTCCTTCCGCATTCCTTTTGAGGTAACAGACTGTATCGTTCCAAGTCCGATATGCCGGAGCGGTATAACGGCCGTTTTAGGCGCCTTGCCGGAAAATACGGATGTGGACGGAGACGGAGCGTTTGACCGGGCCAGTGCAACGGTATGGGCATCAGATTTTATTGCCAGTCCGACCAATGAATGTTCCGGTCCCGTGCTCTATTCTATCAATAGGATAGGAGCAACGCCAAATCCGCTTCAAGATTCTCTGCTATTGACCTGCAAAGATTCAACGACTACCATCGAAGTGGAGATCCATGCCTGGGATGCTTTCGGCAACAATGCATTTTGCACATCGACGGTAGATGTACAAGATAATGGATTTGGCTTATGCGAAAGTTTCGCGGGTGCGATAACCGGCAGTATAAAATCTCCGACAGACCTGAGTATTCCGGATGTTGAGATCAATTTATTTGATGGAACTGACACCAGCAAAATAGTTACTGGGAACAACGGCCTATTTGAGTTTCCGGAATTAAGGGAGAATATGAATTATACCGTTACTCCCTTCCTGGACACGGACCATTCAAATGGCGTTACGACTTTCGACCTGGTTGGCATCAGCCGGCATATTTTAGGCATTCAAGTTTTAGGTTCGCCCTATTTGATGATCGCCGCGGATGTCAACAATTCCCGAACGATCACAACGGTAGACCTGATCTTGATCCGGCGACTGGTTTTACGGGTAGATCCACGGTTTAACAATAATACCAGTTGGCGGTTCATAGACGCTGATTACGAATTCCCCGTTGCGGAAAACCCCTGGTTTGAACCTTTTCCCGAGTCCATCACCATAGAAAACCTGGCTGGTACGGCTAAAGATATCGACTTCGTAGCGGTCAAGATCGGTGATGTAAACAATTCTGCCATCCCTTCAATAGGAGCTCCTCCGATCGAAGTACGCAGTGAGCATGAGCCTTTGCTGATTCATGCGAATGAAGTACAATCTACTCAAAGCGAGGTTACCAGCATGGTATTCACGGCCGGAAACCTCAATAATTACGAAGGTTTCCAATTCACATTGGATTATGGTGACCTTGAATTACAAGGTATTCAATACCATCTTCTGAAAGATTTTAATCTTGGCCGGCACGATGAACGATCCGCCTTGACTATAAGCTGGAATGGGAAGGAATTAAATCCGGACACCAAACTGTTCACGCTCGATTTTAAATCCATTCCAGGCAAGAAAGTAGCGGAAGCCATAATGATTACTTCTCAACTCACTCCAGCAGAAGCCTATCCCGTGCAGGCTGCGGGGCAATTTTCCGATGTCAGCCTCCAGGTACTGCAAGATCATTCTTCCGATGTTGTTCAACTGGGACAGAATTACCCTAATCCGGCTGTAGATCACACCTATATCCCCTTTTATATTTCTCAGCCATCGGAGGTCCAACTGCTTGTTTATGATGTCAATGGTAAAGTGATGACCTCCATGGTGCAGCAATTTGACCGTGGAGATCATACGATTTTGGTGGATTGCGCCGATTGGCCGGCGGGTGTATTTACGTATCAACTGGAACCTCGATATGGGAAAAAAGCCCGGAAGATGGTGAAACGGTGATGGGGAGTATTTAGTGATGGTTGGGGAGGAAGAGTAAATACCGGTACAATGGTAAGGAATTGAACACAGATCTTGATTTAAATTGGTTGGATTATGGGGCGAGGTATTACGATCCCGGGACGTCCCGCTTCACCTCGATCGACCGATTCGCCGAAAAGTATGCTTTCCAGTCGCCTTACACCTATGCTGCCAACAACCCGATCAAGTTCATCGATGTCAATGGGGATAGTATAGGGGTTAACCTATTAAATAGTGCTTCCCAAGAAGGCTTTGACGCCTTTTTTGCAACCAAGGAAGGGAAAGCATTTATTGGTCAATTTGCGGCAAAAGGACAAACTGTAAACGGTTATACATTCAAGGCCGATGGCAAATACCATATCCAAGGTATTGACTTGGTATACAGTGATCGAGATTTTGGAAAAGGAGAAGAAAGCACAGGTGCAGAAACAACAGGTGGCACTAAAGGGGGGACGTTTATTGAGGGTAGACTTAAACTTGGGGTATCAATAAATACTACAGCGGAAGAAACATCGCTTATTGATAGGATCACTGCTGTTACTCATGAATCCTTCTTGCATGTTCAAGAGTATTCTTTTGATTATTCGGACAACAAGAAATTGGATTTTTCCCATGGTCCGTTTTACAATAAAACCAAGAATAATAGCCCGAGCAGCCGTCATCATTTGATGTTTCATCATAAGCCGAACGCTTCAACAACTCACCCCTTGGCAACAAAGGGACTGAGGGTGTTAGAGAGCGTCAACAGCCGAAATAACCTAGGATATTCAAGAACTCAACTATGGAATAAGATATGGACTTTTTGGGATTAAGAATAGCAATCATTTGTTTAGTCATAATGGGTTGTAGTACGCAAGGAGATCGTACTTACACTTTTATGAAATATAAGATAGGCAACCCTATTCCACTTGACACAATGGTCGTGAACATCAAGAGAGATACTTATTGTGTTGACTATGAACCACTTAAGCTTAATTCGCTAAACTGCTTTAAAATTGATGATAACCAAGAAAGATTGCGTATCAAACCTGAGCATTGCCAAGTTGAAATGCAAATAGCCCTTAAGGTTGGAGAAGTAAGAGATATTGAATGCGAGCCAATATTCCCGTTCGTGGGTGAAAGGGTCACCGTACTTGACAAAAAGTTATTCTCTACAGGTGACACAGAATACACTGTTTTTAAACTATACAATGAGATTGGTTCTTCGAATCTCAAGAGCTCGACTGTATTTTGGGTACAAAATCACGGCATAGTCATGATTAAATTAAGCGAGGGTGAATATTTTGTAGTGGATGAGTGGAAACCCGATTTGATCAAAAAAGTTAGAGAGGATTTGAATTTTTCAGAATTATGGCCAATCCCTGCTGCGCCGCCACCTCCAAATTTTGAAAATTAGGAATAAGCCAATCTTGTTTTCACATCCCTGAGCACCG
>CAZHNG010000043.1:0-27443 GCA_964533785.1 uncultured Saprospiraceae bacterium
CAATTAGTTAGAATTTTTTGTCTAACTTCTAGAGTCTAGCGTCAAAAGTCTAGTAACTATTTCAATATAATATTAATTTTCTCTGACCGGCTCTACAAGCAACACCCTTGATTTAAAAACCAGCACTTACACAGGATATTTTATTCTAAAACGAATGCCATTTTTACCGTATATGACAAAACAATATTCTTGATATCCAATTGATCCGAAGAGCTTGGTGTAGTCGCGTAAGAAGTATTGTAGGGCCGGATCATTTTGGGGTTGGCACTGTAAGCGCTAGAAGATAAATCTTCAATTTCCAAAACCTCTCCAACTTTTTTACCTACTTCCGCTGCAATTTCTTCCGCATCCTTTCTAGCATCAGCTATAGCTGCTTTTCGCAAATCAACCATGTATTCATCAATTTTAGAATGCGAATAAGAAGAGATGTTGACGTTGGTCGCCGACAGTTGGTTCATCTGATCGATCAATTTAGTTAATTGGTCTATACCATTTACTTTTATGATATAAACCTTGGAAGCCAAAAACATCTTAGCATTATACTGGTCATAATAACCGGAAATATTCTCCAATCCCATGTCTTGGATAGCAATGCCAATGTTATCGGCCAATTGAATAAGCGTAGCCTCTTGTTGCTCCAGGCTACGGATGCTACCCATTTCAACTTGATCCTGTAAAGTTAAGGTAAGGTAGATCTGGTCGGGGACAATGGCTTTTTCAGCTCTGCCGTTTACCGTAATTTTGTTTTGGCTAAAGGCCGTTAGTCCCATAAAAATGAATAGACTGAGCAATAAAACTGTTTTTTTCATAGGTGATAATTAGGTTATTTTGATTTTAAACAATAATCATAATAGAATACCGGAAAAGGTAATCTGATATTGCAACAGCGCCATGATTTTTTTGCACAATTTGCAAAACGTAGTTTCCCTTTTCTAACTTTGGATAAAAGCCGTTGCTTCAATTTCAACCATCAATCCCGGTTCGATCAAACGACTTACTTCAACCATGGTTGATACGGGTTTTACATTTTTAAAGTATTCCCCATGTGCCCTGCCTACGGCTTCCCATTGATCAATATCGGTTACAAAGATCCTCGTCCTTATCACATCCTGAATAGAAGCCCCCGCTTCATTCAAGGCTTTTTCAATAATTTCCAGAATGCAGATGGTCTGTTGATAAGGATCACCTTTTCCTACTACTTTTCCATCCCGAAGGGCAGTCGTTCCGGCAATTTCAACGATATTGCCGATGCGAACGCCCCGGGAGTAGCCAACAATATCCTCCCACTCCGCACCGGAAGCGATCAATTGTTTGTTCATAATTTATTTTTTTGCTATGATTAGTTGATAGTCAAAGATATATCCTGGTTTTAATAGTTTTACATCTACTATTTCACAACCCATTGAAGTAAGAATATCAACGTATTCTTTCAATGTATTTTGATGAGGATGCAAAATATCGAGCGGAACGATACGGAACAAATATTTCAACCATTGATATTTATGTACATCGATGGAAAGCAGGATCGTCCCGCCTGGCTTTACCGCATTGATCAATGAATGGATAGCTTTACGAAGTCTTGCGACATGATTAACGGCATTAAAACAGCAAACGAAGTCAAACGTCTGATCCGGCCGGTATGATTCAATTTCCTGTGATACAAACTTTACGTTTGGATATTCCTCTGGATTGAAATGAGGTAACTTTTGGGCATAAATATCGACCAATGGATCCAGGGCAACCAACTGAGCGTTATCCAAGATCATAAAAATACCGGCAGGTCCGCACCCCGCATCCAAAACAGTGGCTGATCCAGGAATTTCAACTCCTGCTTGCCGCAACACACGCTGCCAGTAAGCTTTTTTTTCAGTTTGATATGCTTTGATATCCTTTTTTCGAAGATAACGCTGCCACCACCTGATCTCGGTAAATTGAGCCAATCGCCACTGCCAATCCATTTATTTTATAATTTTATTGAAACATTAAATCCGTTAAATTTATTTGTATAGATGCCAGATAGCTTTAATGAAATCCGAAAGGTCTAGCATCTAGCGTCTAGCGTCCCCGCCTGCCGTTACCGCCAGGTGGGCAGGTAGCGTCTAATATAAAAACAAACAACACGTGCTTATACCCATCGGTACAAAGGTAAAATTTCTACGCTCCAACGACAGAGGCACTGTCACCGGTTGGTTGGATGGGGATATGCTGCGTGTAAAACTGGAAGGGTCTGGCATGGAAATTCCAGCCTTCGAATCAGACCTTATCGCTATAGAAACGCCTCCTACCAAGGTCAAGGCTAAAATCGTTCCTGGTAAAAAGGTTAAAATGCCGGTTCCTCCGGAAAGAGCAGAACCGCAGCAACAATATATCCTTTTGAAAGACGAAGGTATTCAATTGGCCTTCGATGCGATTGAAAACAAAGATGGTATATTGGAATCTTTTGATGTTTACCTTATTAATACTACAGCGCACGATGTTCTTTACAATATAGAACTAAAATTCTTTGATAAGATAGTATCCAATTTCAATGGGAAACTGGAGGCCGGCAAATTTATACAATTCGACCATCTCAAATGTGATGAGTTAAATGATGCTCCCTCCTACTCCTTTAGTTGTCAAAAGATTTCTACGCAGGGCCCCGAAGAAGCCGTTGTACGAAGCATCAAGCTTAAGCCAAATCAACTTTTTAACAGTAAGAAGGAAAGAACGGCTCCTTTGCTCAATCGAAGAGTCCGTTTGTACAAAGTATTCGATAAACTTTCGCCATCTGCCAAAAAGAACTTAGAAGACCTTAGGGCATATACCAGAAAAAAAAGCACTAACCAGTTGACCAGTCCCCCAAAAAACTCCTATTACGAGGGCATAGATTTAATAGAAGCCGCGAGTTTCCCCCTCGAATTAGACCTTCACCTGGATAAATTGCCCGGTTCGAATAAGAAGCTTACGCCGAAAGCAGCATTACAAATTCAAATGTCCCATTTCGAAGCCTATATTTCAAAAGCCATTTTACTCGGAGTAGAACGGGTCTTTATCATCCACGGCGTCGGTAAAGGCACCCTAAAAGAAAAAATCGGTAAACGACTTGGTCAAATACCTGAAGTAAAAGAATTTAAAAACGAATTCCATCCAAAGTATAAATTCGGAGCAACGGAGGTAATATTTAAGTAATAGACTTTAGACGCTGGACGCTAGAGGTACTGGCATCTCCAATCTGTTATCTAAAAACAAACCATGCACAAAAAATTAACCGAAACCTTCTACCAAAACTTTGATGTACTGAGACTGAGTAAGCAGTTACTTGGCAAATACCTGGCAACCTCATTTGAAGGGAAATATACGGCCGGTATGATCGTAGAAACAGAAGCTTACCGGGGACCGGATGATAAAGCCTGTCATGCCCACCTGAATAGATTTACGAAACGCACCAAGGTTATGTTTGAACCGGGCGGTGTTGCTTATATTTACCTTTGCTACGGCATCCATCATTTGTTTAACATTGTGACGGCCAATGCCGGGGAACCCCACGCTATATTGGTAAGAGCGATTGACCCTACAGAGGGGATAGAGACTATGTTGAACCGCAGAAAAATGTCCGTCGTTAAACCTCAACTTACGGCCGGACCAGGTGTATTGACCCAGGCGTTGGGGATAAAAAAACAATATAGTGGCATCAGCCTCGTTGAACAAGGGACTCCCATTTGGATCGAAGATCGCGGTAACAATATTGCTGAAGATCAAATCATTGCCAGTCCGAGAGTAGGTATTGATTATGCGGAAGAATGTGCACTTTGGGATTGGCGGTTTAGAGTGAAAAACTCAAAATGGACCAGTAAAGCGAAATGAAATACCAGAACCCAAGAACGCCTGATCTTTTGAATAGGATAGCAAGAGATCCTAGCGTTTAAGCCATACTGCTTAAAAATGATCTACGATAATACCATGAATAAAAACACAATACTTCTTCTTTTTAGCTTTTGCTTCACGCAAATCAGCTACGCACAAACCAATCAAAACCAGGTCTACGTCGATTATATCAAAACGGTAAAACTACACCCGGAAGGTTTTGAGCTCAACTTTCCAATGGTGGCCTTGAACTCCGGTAATTTCCTGGTACTCAGCTTTGATGATGTTTCTGAATATGTACAGGACTATTCTTACACCATCACCCTCATGGATAAGGATTGGCAGCCTAGTTTGCTTTCCACCGTAGAATACCTGGACGGATTTGACCAAAATATCATTGAAGACTATGATTTTTCTTTCAAGACCAACTTTGGGTACACCAATTACTCTTTGTATTTACCCAACGAAGACGTAGCCTGGACAAAATCAGGCAATTATTTACTAAAGGTGTTCAATGAAGATCAAAACCAGGAGTTGGTATTCACCCAACGGTTTGTGGTGTTCGAACAAGAAATACAAATCGTTCCGAATATCGTGAGGCCCAGTGTTGTAAGCAAATCCCAAACCCACCAGGAAATAGATTTCACCATCGACCACGAGGGCCTGCAGATCAGAAATCCCCGAACAGAAATAAGCGCTACGATCATTCAAAATGAACGTTGGGATAACGCTATCCAAAATATACCGCCCGCCTTTTTACGACTACAACAATTATCATTTGATTATCAGAATAAAATCATTTTTCCTGCCGGTAATGAGTTCCGGTTTTTGGATATGAGAAGTTTCCGCGTCAGAAACGGCAATATTGCCGAATTGAAAAGAGGGCTGGACAAAACGGAAATATATTTACAGCCGGATGTTAGCCGTATCAATGAGCCGTATTTATCCGTCATTGACCTGAATGGCGACTTCATGATTGAAAATATAGACCTCAACCGAAACTTCAATAACCTTTCCAGGGATACTGCTTTTTTCGGGAATGGCGCACCGATAAGGCCATCGGTCAGTAGGTCGGGACAAGCCAACTTGAACAGCGATTACGCTGAAGTATGGTTCTTTTTAAAGGAGCCACAATTGATATCCGGCCATTCCGTCCATATTTTAGGCGAATTTAACCAATGGCAGCCCAACGAGCAAAATAAAATGGTGTACAATGAAGCGGTTAACTCCTACGTCGGTAAGTTACTTATGAAACAAGGGTATTACGATTATGCTTACGGCATTGCAGATCCCGATACCAGAACGCTCAATCTCAGTGAAATGGAAGGCAATCGTTTTGAAACCATCAACGAATACACCATTCTAATTTATTTCCGGCCCTTTGGTCAACGCTATGACCGGATAATTGGTACGGCTAGTTTTACTTCCGGGTTGTAAAAGCGATCTAGACACGGACATCAAATATGGATCGTGATTGTCGAAGTCTCCAGACTTCGATACAATATCAATCGGTCTCTGACCGGAAAATGTCAGGTTAATACTTACTTTCTGTGTCCGGCACTACTCCGCTTTCTGTAATACTTCCCCGCTCTTCGACGGTTGCTCCGCTAATCGAAGGAGGTTACAAGATGGCCAGTAAATGTGTGCATGCCGTAGATTTTTGAAATCCAGCAAATCGAGACTTATTGGCCAGCCTGGATAGACTATTTCTAAATCAAAAAATCAAGGACCAACTGCTGTAGTTTCCGCAAACCGTCCATTATTTCACCTTTCCAATGATCATTTGAACGGGTTTCTTGTTCTATTGAAAAAATTCAAATTCATGAAGTATACGCTTCTATTTACTATTCTGTTATTCAGCATTTCCTGTTCAAAGGCACCGGAAACCTCTACTGATATCGATACCAGTGCCAGCTCCTACGCCAAAACCGTGGTCAATAACTTTGGCGAAACAAGCGCAAAATTGAGTGATTACTGGTATCAGGGCAAAGCAGAGATCACCCGCTATGAGCTGCAACAAAACCGTTATCAGGACGTCCATCCGGGAGAGGCCGTTATGATCTTTGTCACCGAAGACTTTCTGACGGATAAACAGGTCAAAAACGATCATTACCAAAATCCAAATTCTATTCCTATTCTTAAAACCAACATGTTGCGGAAATTTGCTACTGGTATTTACGACTATTCCATGATGACTTCCGTTTTCACGCCGGTCAACACCCAGGAACATCCCGCTACACTCAAAGTTTCCACCTCTTCCCAGGAGTGGTGCGGCCATACCTACATGCAGGTAAACAAACAGAAAAAGGGCTATAAAATGACGCTGCACTCCTATTTTGAGAATGAAGCGGATCAGGTAAAGAGCGTGGATGATGCGATCCTGGAAGACGAACTGTTTAACCGCATTAGGATCAATCCCGAAATGTTGCCTACCGGATCTGTGGAAATACTACCGAGCACTATGGTGGTTAGGCTACTTCATCTACCCTTTAAGCCGATAGAAGCCACTACCCGTCTGACGGATTATCAAGGAACAGATTTTGAAGGTAAAGAATTGAAAGTTTACCAAATTAATTACCCATCTTTACGCCGTAAGGTAGAGATCGTATTTGAAAATGAAGCTCCCCATAAAATTGTCGGCTGGAAGGATGCTTACCCCTCTGCTTTTGATCAGCAAGTGCGTACTACCATTGCTAAAGCAACAAAAACGATCATGAGCAAATACTGGGGCCAGAATGCGTTGGCGAATATGCCGCTGCGCCGGGAACTGGGTCTGGAAGGTATAGATTAATAGACTTGTCCAGTGTTAAGAAATTAACATCCTGCTCAATCAATTTTAAACAAGTCTATCATATATTTCTAATTTTTCAACTTCATCCTGGCGTTACAATCAGGGTTTTAATTTCTTGAAAATGCCACGCATAGCCATAATCGACCTAGGCACCAACACCTTCCATTTGATGGTGGCCGAATTAGCTGAAAACGGAACCTTCTCCGTCCTGTTTAAGGAAAGGCGTTATATCAAGCTAGCCGAAGGCGGCATCGATAGCATTAGTCCCGAAGCATTTGCAAGGGGGATTGATGCCATGCGGCATTTTAAGGGCGTCATCCAGGGTTTTCAGGTTCACCAGATTAAGGCCCTGGGTACCGCAGCCCTTCGAACAGCCAAAAACGGCCAGGATTTCGTTCAACAGACCAAGTCAGAAACAGGAATAGTCATCGACCTGATCGACGGAGACAAAGAAGCCGAATTGATCTATCACGGTGTAATGCAGGCGATACCAGCCACCTCAGATACTTTTTTGATCATGGATATTGGGGGTGGCAGTGTCGAGTTTATCATTGCCGACAAGCATGAGGTATTCTGGGCGCAAAGCTTTCCGCTGGGAGTGGCGGTGCTGTACAAGAACTTTCACCATTCTGATCCTATTGCACCTGAGGAAATCGGCGCCCTCCAAAATTTTCTGAAGCAACAATTACAACCACTGATCCGTCAATTAAAAGAGCGACCAGTTTCCATAATCGTAGGAGCCTCCGGAACCTTTGATGTCCTGGGAGATCTTTTCCACGTCACCCAAACGGAAAATTTTGCCGAAATGCCGGTCGATCAATTTGCCCCCTTCTATCAAAGGGTAGTCAAGATGAATATTGCAGCTAGATTGGCGGCTGAAGAAATTCCAAATTCACGCGCAGACATGATCGTGGTTGCTCTGATCCTGATCGATACTATATTAAATTTCAACCCATTTAAGAAGATATGGATATCCCGGTACGCTCTGAAAGAAGGAGTTGTAGCCGCGTTGCAACTGAAAATCATGAATGAATGATGATAAGGAATGTCTAAAATGAAAAGCACTAGCAATAGATCCTACACCATTTCTCAAATATTTACTGTGGACAATCATACCGGTCACCATATTTTAAATACAAGTCATCGATGTAGAATTCATGCTGTTTGTCTACACCGTGAAAGACCAAATACCTGATATCATCATTTGTATAATAGTAAGTTTCCTTTTCTCCATTGCCCAATAATACTTCGATTCTCTTTTTTTGAGTATCGATCAGGTATTTTACGTACACCCATCGTTCTATTTTTACATTCACCCCGTTATGAGAAAACCCCTTCACGGTGTGAAATTTTTTGTCATATAATCCGATCAATGCGGTTTGCTGATAGGGTACGTACAGAAACAAATCGATTTCGTAATTATCATAATTCAGCAGGCCGAGATCAACAGCAGCTCCGTACCCTTTTTCAATTTTCAAAGTTTGGTTCCGGTGTAAGTTGTGTTTCCCGACCACAGGACTGTGAAAGTTCTTTAGCCTGGCCCACCTATTGTTATCGCTTATTGGATAATCGTCAGCATATTGTTCGAAATTATAAAATAGATTGTAACAGCTTTCGTAATCATCGACGTAGATCGTCATCCCCTTTTGGTGCTTGTTGCCGCATTTATCGAGAATAACGCAGGTTATCCGGTACCGGCCGGGCTCCATGTTATTGAAGATGGCCGGAGGGTCACATTGAAAACCTTTGCCCCACCGGTAAGGCCAGTCCAATACTTTTCCGTATTTCCGGCCATTGATATACAGCTCGGCATACTCAACGTAGGCTTCGCCGTCGCGAAATTCTAAATCTACGAACAAATCGCTTCCTTCCGAGAAGTGATCTCCGTTGTGAATACCCGCAAAGTTAAATTCGATTTGACAATGCTGCTTCCGGTGGTGATCGTTGCACCTTAAGTCAAGACCCAAAGGCGGCCCATAGGAAAAAATGATATTGGTAAAGGCTAGAATGACTATTTCAAAAAACAGGGGCTTAGGCTTGTAATTCATGCTAAGAGCGTTTTGGGTGATGAGATTACGGAGCATTGAACTGTTCATGATCAGAGCCGGAAGCGGACAGGGAATCGTACTTGCTCCAATCCGGCTTGATTTCAATGACATTCGGAGTGGACAAATAAACACGGTCACTGATAGTCTTTACATGGATTTCGGAGAAATGGCCGGGCAGCTTAAACTCCTCTATTACGTATTGGTAGAATATTGCGATAGAGAAAATCACAGCAACCCCCAGGGTCACTTTTTTCATGGGTACGGGTTTTAAAAGTAGTAACGAAATAACAGGGTCCCTTTTGTGGGCGGCTATTTTGCCGCCAAAAGAATCGCTCACAAAAAGGTGGGTTTACTGTTTTATCATTACTTAGTGGAATAGAACCGGAAAAGGTACCCAGGAAAGTGACTTTTTTTGAGAGGAGATCAGTACTTTTTGATCCGCTCCCAATAATTGATATCTTCTACTTCCAAAAGAATAGCCATGTAATTATCGTAACGCAAGGGGCTGATCGTACCATCCACCAAGCCTTCTTTCACGGCACAACCAGGCTCATCCCGGTGCAAACAATTTCCGCCAAACCGGCAATTTTCGGAGCGTTTAAAGAACTCCCGGAAATTGTGTGCCACATCCATCGGTTCGAAATGATTAAAAGAAAGGGTTTTAATTCCCGGAGTGTCGATCAACGCCGTATTTTCATCAATAAAATGCATTTCCGCAAAAGTGGTAGTATGTTGTCCTTTGCCAGAATAGTCAGATAATTCCTGGGTTCGCAGCTCGATGGAAGGATCTAGTGCATTCACCAAGGTTGATTTACCAACGCCGGACTGTCCAGCGATCAGGGAAATTTTTCCTGTTAACAATTCTCGCAAAGGTTCAATACCTTCGCCTGTAACAGACGATACCAGGTGAACGCCGTAGCCTATTTCTTCGTAGACCTCCTTTAAATAGTAATATTCGTTGAAATCCTCTTCTTTATATAGATCTACCTTATTAAAGATGATGTGAGTAGGAATCTCGTAAGGTTCAGTCATCAGCAGAAAACGATCAATGAACCCGACTTTTATTTTAGGTTGAGTAATGGTTGTGATCACAAAAGCCTGATCTATGTTGCTCGCTAAAAGGTGTAAATCCCTTTTCCGCCGTGGCGATTGTCTTACCACATAATTCTTGCGCGGCAGTATTTCTTTGATCAGGCCTTTTTCATCCTCTTCCATTTCAATGAAGACCTCATCCCCTACCGCTACCGGATTGGTTAATTTCAGTCCGTGCAAACGAAATTTGCCGATAATCCGGCAATCTACCAATTCCCCATTTTCCAGTTTTACCTGGTACCAACTGCCCGTTGACCTTATAACTATTCCTTTTTTCAATTCGCTGATTTTATCTATCTAACTGTATTTACCATTCCAGAAGTTCCATACGCATGAATAACGCTTGCAATTTCTGACAATAAAGTGGTGTCTTTTTCGATGGCATTCCCGACGACGATGACATCGGCTCCTGCCGCTACCGTTTCCACCGCTTGTTCGGGCGTACGGATCCCTCCGCCTACGATCAAGGGGATATTAATGTTTTTGCTGACTTGGTGAACCATTCTTTTCGGAACCGGATTCAGCGCTCCACTGCCGGCATCCAGGTAGATCAGTTTGAGCCCCAACATCTCGCCCGCAAGCGCCGTACATACGGCAATATCCGGCTTATCCGCAGGAATAGGGCTCGTATTGCTCATGTAGGTTACCGATGTAGGAGCTCCGCCGTCAATCAACATATAACCGGTTGACAGGATCTCCATCGCACTTTTCTTGAGTAATGGGGCCGCAATTACGTGTTGTCCGATCAGCAGATCAGGATTTCTACCCGAAATAAGGGATAAAAACAATATACCATCCGCTTCAAAACTTAGCTGTACAGAATTACCAGGAAATAATAGAGTGGGAATTTTACAATTGGCCTTTATGGTTTGAATACAATCATCAATCGTGTTGTTTACCATCAAACTGCCGCCAATCAAAAAATAGTCGACCCCTGCATTGTCTGCTAAATTGATTAAGCGACCTATGTTCTTGGAGTGGATTTTATCGGGGTCGATCAAAACGGCAAACTGCTTTCGCCTTTCTGCTTTCCTGTTTTTGAACGAGTTGTAAATCTGGTCAGTTGCCATTTCCATCTTTGCTTGAGAATTATAATTATGAACAAAGATAGACTGATCAACGACAATTCCTGAAACTGTGAGAGAATTCTTTATTAAGAAACAAAGGATCAACGATATGAATTAAGGCATCGTGCTTGGTCAAATTCGTTAAGAATGCCCTAAATCAACGCAAGAATAGCTCATTACCTGACCCACAGGTTGAACGGGTTCGGCTTTTTGAGGAGTATGGTGTTTTGCTTCCAGTTTTTTGATGATTTCGTTGTACTGATCAGTCAACCATTTTTTTTCTTCCTCAGTCAAGGTGTCGAAGTCCAGCGTTTTTACGTATTTGTTATAATCTTTCAAAGACGTGAGGGTTGGCTTTTCCTCATCAGTAGGGTTATTCATTTCTTCAGTTTGGGCTTGTAGTACGTTTGCGTATAAGCTGCAAACGATTAAACTAAGGGTTAAGATTGATTTTAAGGTTTTCATGATCTGAATAGGTATAATTGCGTTTTTGATTACACTACAAATATCCTGATCATTTGGGCTCAAAGCAAGTTTCAAATGGGTATGGTCGATCGAATGGGTAAAAAGTCACATTCTTCCGGACAAAGACTAGACGAACGGATGGATTTCATCGATGGGTTAGCAAGTCCGAATTCCTAGGTGTCACCTAGGTGTCACCTAGGTGTCACCTCCTATTTCCCGTCACTCCAGTACCACCCGCCTTTTCCCCGGGTGTTTAACCTGGTACTTGAAATTTAATTCTATAGCCTGGCTGGGGGCCAGTGCCAATTTCCAGCTCAAAAAGCCCCTTTCTTCGTCGTATTCAGCTCCGCCCTCTTCTAATAACTTCACATCAATTTCATTGATAATGGATACGGGAATTTGGTCCTGAATGGTCAAACTGATCGGATGCGATTTTTTATTCCGCACTTCTATGGTCCAGGCTATGGTTTCTACTTTTTTATTCCCAACAAAGTTTTTTGCAGAAAACTGCTCTTGCTTATTGCGGAGGATCACAACATTTTCATCCCGTCCTAAAGAAATGGATAGGGTGTCGCTGATATTTTCTACATCAATGAATGATTTTCCGACAAACGTATTTTCAAAGAACAAACTCGCTTCCCCGCTCAATAAGTGGTATTGCTCCCAATCGCTAAGTAAGGCTTCCAAAAAAGCATCATTTTCCAGTTTAGGAACAGCAACGTATTGGTATTCCGCAGGAATTTGGTACTGACCGATATTTACAGTGTAGTTTTTATTATCAGCCGGGATTGAAAAAGGAGTAGCAAGTGCAAATTCATGAGTGGTGGTGTTGCTGTTTTGACTAATATTAACGGGCTCCGGACGACTGGGACTTTGTCTTCTTTTCTCCTTTTCGATGATCACTCCTGAAGCTTTACCAGCTAAACCAGTGACTACTACTTCATCTAGCATCATCCCTTCATTTAAGACTACATTAATTTGATTCGAATTATTTATTGACACTTCCTTTGCTTCATAACCTGTATAACTTATTGTTAAGGTAGTGGTTCCCTCCGGCACAGGGATGCTATATCGGCCATCAAAATCTGTGATCGTTCCCGTTGAAGTTCCTTTCACCAATACCGAAGCTCCGATCAATGGTTCCCCATTTTCATCCGTTATGATCCCGGTAATTGTTCCTGGTTCAGAAGTAGTTTCTTTTATATTTCTATATACTATTGCTGGTTTAGAATAATAACCTAGTCTCCAAACTGCCAGTTGGGGTTGTTGTCCCGTAAGGGTCGGCTCTCCCGTCGATAAAGTCAACTGTACATTCTTCCAATCCTCCTCGGTATTCTGGGTTATGATCGCTTTATAGACTAATTCTGTTGGACCGGCCACATCCTCAACTTTTACATCGTAACTCGGTTCCCAAGCCGCCTCTTGAACAAAATAGCCCAACTCGAATTTTGCTGTTCCGTTATTATCTGCCTCTATCTTCACCAATATCTCCGAAGTAGCAATTGATTTTTCGTCGGCGTTCATCTCAATGACCTGCTGATGGACCTGCTGTATTCTTTCATTCAGCATCCTGTTTTCTCTTCCGACCAAAAGGAGTTTTTTGCTGATCTCCGTTAATCTTGACTGGTAAAATTCTGCCGTCGCTTTTAAATCGTCAATACGCACACCTGTTTGGGTTCCTCCAATGGATTGATTGGCCAGAATCATCTTTTCTTCTTGCTTTAATACAGTTTGTTCCGCTTTATTTAATTCTACTTCAAGGATCAAAGAGTCTTTTAAAGATTCCAACTCTTCGATCTTTTGGATCACTTTCGGAGGTTCAAAATAATTGAGCTGATGGGTAATAGAAAGCACAGTAAAGTCACCCTCCGTCTTTAGCTGGATGGATTCGGGATCAATTTTAGAAGAAATCCCGACAAACTTAAAAGTACTGGTTCCTTGACCATAAGCTGCTTCCACTTCCCTGGTAACCTGTGCTCCCACCTGAAAAACGGTTACCGCAGTGATAGTCGATTCTACTTCAGTTTCTAAGTTTTGACAAAGCAAATTTTGCGAGAGGTGAAGACAAAAAAATAATGGTAAAAAATATTGTATTTTCATATTTCTAGTGGTTTTTCGAATAGCAAAGTATTTTCTCCTAGTAAACTCACAGCAATTGAAGTCATCACAACCACCTATTAGTATTCTCATGCCGGTGTACAATGCCGCTCCGTTTTTGCCGTCCTGTCTGGAGTCCATTATAAGTCAAACGTTTCAGGCATGGGAACTGCTTGCTGTAGATGACTTTTCAACCGACGAAAGTTTAGCTATTCTACGACGCTTTGCTAGAAAAGACAACCGGATCAACGTTTTCCAGAATCAGGAAAAGGGGATAATCCACGCATTGCGGACGGCCTTAGCTCACAGCAGCGGGCGCTTTATTACCCGAATGGATGCCGACGATATCATGCACCCCGACAAATTGAAGGCTTTACAGGATTTGTTATTAAAAAATGGCACGGGCTCCGTAGCCATTGGATTGGTTCAGTATTTTTCGGAACAAGCGCTGGGAAACGGTTACCGGCGATACGAAGGATGGTTGAATACCCTTACCTTAAAAGGCCACAATTACCAGGACATCTACCGGGAATGCGTGATCCCTTCTCCTTCCTGGATGGTCTATCGAACCGACTTTTACAAGTGCGGAGCTTTTGACTCCAGTGTTTATCCCGAAGATTACGATCTATGCTTTCGCTTTTACAAAAATGATATGCAAGTTGTGCATTGCCCGGAAGTCCTTCATTTATGGCGTGACCATAGCTCAAGAGCATCCCGAAATGACCCTCATTACTCAGATGTCAGTTATTTTGACCTTAAGGTTCCCTATTTCCTGGAGTTGGACTACAAACCTGAGCGATCGCTAATGCTTTGGGGGGCAGGTAGAAAAGGTAAGGCTATTGCCAAAAGGCTTCTAAAAAGGAAGATCCCTTTTAAATGGGTTTGCAACAATCCCAAAAAGTGGCATACAACAATTTATGATCATCCACTTTTCCCCAGTGAACTCATTTGGCAAACACCTGCTAAACAAATTATTATAGCTGTTTCCAACCCAGAAGAACAAAAAATAATAAGGAAACAATGTGCGGAAAATGACTGCAAAATTGGTCAGGATTATTACTTTTTTTGCTGAAGTTATATTTTTTCAAAATCCTCCCCTCCTTATTGAGGCCTATTTTAAGCCCTTAAAAAAACCGCTTGTCGTGTATCCTTTCTGATAATGCCTGCGTAATACATAAAAGTTTTGTGAGATATGAAAGGGAACAAGATCATCAAACCGAAAAATCAAAATAAAAAGTACTACCACTCCCCATTGCTACCATTTCTTATCAGTATCCTACCGTTACATTAATGTAAGGAGACAGATGCTTGAATAGTTGAGGTGGTTGTACTATATTGAAAAACGTTAAGTCCAGAATTTTTTAAACCAAGGGTCCTATGAATAAAGAAAAAGGCGATCAACTATTAGACCTTATCGAGGAGTACGAAGCGGCAAAGAAAAAGGCAGAGACAACCTTTTTTACGGAACCTGATTTTAAAACGTTGATCAGATTTTACGAAAAAGAGGAAGAATACCACACCGCACTAAATATTGTCGAAGATGCCTTGGTCAACTACCCGTATTCGGTAGATTTTTACATCTACAAAGCAGAATTGCTCATTGGCACCAACCAGGAAGACAAAGCGATCGAAACATTAAATGAAGCTGCATTATATGCCCCCGGAGAAATCAAAATCGATCTCCTTTACGCAGAAGCTTTAACCTATTTAGGTCATTATCAGGATGCCCATCAGACCATCGAACGGATAAAACTTCAGCATACCAACAAAGCGGATTGGGCTGAAATATTCCTGACCGAATCGCTCATCTATGAGTGTCAGGAACAGTACGAGAATATGTTCTATGCGCTCAAGCATCTGCTTTCCGAAAGCCCTGATAATATTGAAGCCCTTGAAAGGTTTTGGCTGGCGGTGGAATTAAGCAAAAAGCAAGAAGAGAGCATTCCTGTATTTGAAGAGGTTATCGAGCGCCATCCTTATGCATCCATTGCCTGGCATCACCTCGGCCACGCTAATGCTTACCTGGGGCAGTACGATGAGGCCATCGATGCTTTTGAATTTGCTATTGTGTCTGGCAAAGAATTTGAAGCAGCCTATAAAGATTGTGCAGAACTTTGTTTCGAGATCAAAGACTACCCTAAAGCCCTAAAATGGTACCTGGAGATCCTCGAATTCTTTGAACCGGACAGTGACCTGTTTCTCCGCATTGGCCAGTGTTACCAATATTTGGAACAATATGCATTAGCCCGTACCTACCTTACGCGGGCTATGCACCTGGATCACCTGAACGATGAAGTTTACTTCCACATCGGTGAGTGTTTTTCAAATGAAAAGAAATGGAAAAGCGCCATCAATGCCTACGAAAAAGCACTGAAAATCGAAGATTCGCGTGAAGAATTTTACGTGGGGATTGCTGAGGCTTATTATCAAAACGATGACTGGGAGAAAGCCAAGGAAGCGTTTCAAAAAGCAATTCGTATCGTTCCGGAAGAGGATTTCTACTGGATAAGCCTGGTCAGCTTTCTCATTGAAACAGGACAGGCGGAAGAAGGATTGGAAACTATTGAGCAAGCAAGAGATTATGTAGACTCTCTTGAAATTACCTATTGCAGAATTGCCTGCTTGTTCGTGCTCGGTCACCGACAGGAAGCCTATTATTGGTTGAGCGAAGTACTCACCGAGGATTTTTCCAAACATCGCTTGTTATTCCGTTGGCTTCCGGAACTAGAGGAAGATCCGGGGGTCATTGCATTGCTTTCTACTTTTCTTACGTAAGCAAGGGTGTAAAAACTAATCTTTACCATTGGAAAGACACCAGATCAAGTAAGAATTATACGTAGCAACTCTAAATGTAGCTTATCTTAATAATCTTTTATAAGTACGGACTATTTTAGGCTGTGCTACTCCCAAATGAAACATGCAAAAGGCAATAAAATTCACAATATTCACCTTGGCATAACCAAAAGCTTTGTACTTTCTGGCGGAAACCAGGGCATCATTTTTGATGATAATATAAGGAAGCTTTGCCTTTCTGGCTCTTCGAATAAAATCAAAATCTTCCATGATGAGGCAATTTTCATCAAATCCGTTGAGGAGCCAGAAATCTTCTTTCCGGATAAAATGGGTCTGGTCCCCGCCTCCGGTGAAGATACCATCGAACCTTGTAAAATAACCATTGATCTTCAGCCAAGCTTCTTCACAATCATGTTGATAACTAAAATACCCCATAGCATAACCTCGCTGAATAGCCTTCTCTATATTATCGAGATAACCAGTAGGAGGAAGCACATCCGCGTGAACGAAATAAAACACTTCCCCTTTCGCTTGTTCAGCCCCCAAATTCATTTGTACGGCCCGGCTTGCAATTGCCGAAGTAATCACCCTGGCCCCAGCAGCGGCAGCAACCTGAGCTGTTCTATCCTTCGTTGCAGCAGCGTTAACCACAATAATTTCTACAAGCCTGGAATCACTGATTTTTCTTAAATACTGAACCAACCGGGCAATATTTTCTTCTTCATTCAATGTCGGAATGACGATACTTAAGTGCATTTTTCTATTATTGATCATTCAAATCTCAGCAAATAGTGTTCGTTGAAGTAAAAGCAAAAACTTATTACTGAATAAATTTAACCGGGGGCGATACAAAGCCCTCCACTGAATACTGTGAGTTTAAAAACATCAAATATTATGAATATTTATCTTTTGCTGCTGTTCTTAAATTCATTAATAATGAAACCGCAGAGTACCAATTTTTCGGAAAACTACTTATTGTTATCCCGGCAATTATTGCAAGCGGCCCGTCAAAAAACGGATGCTGAAGCCATCCAACAAAAACTAGCTGTCGTTTCTTTAGAAGAATTAGCTGACTTTCTGGACAACGACCGCAAGAGAAAAGCTTTCTGGATAAACCTCTACAACGCCAACATACAACTTATACTAAGCCGATCTCCTGAATTGTTTAATAACCGCAACAATTTTTTTACCCGAAAACAGGTCAAAGTAGCCCAAAGACTGATCAGTTTTGACGATATCGAACATGGTATCATTCGAGGCTCCCGCATTAAACTATCGCTTGGCCTCATCAAAAACCCCTTTCCAGGCAAATATGAGAAAAAACTCCGGGTTAAAAAGCTCGATCCCCGTATTCACTTTGCCCTGAACTGCGGGGCTAAAAGCTGCCCTCCGGTTGCCATTTACGAAGCCTCAAAATTGGACCGACAACTAGATACGATGGCGAAGCTCTTTTTACAAAAAACCAGTGAATATGATCCCCAAAAAAATCTTGTCCAAATAACCTCCCTATTCAGTTGGTTCCGTGGCGACTTTGGGCTAAAATCCGGAACCCGAGAAATGCTGAAAACATACAATATCATTCCGGAGGATGCCGATCCGCAAATCAAATATGCTGACTACGACTGGACGCTCAGCCTGGGCAACTACGTTGATCTTTAATTTTCACTGTATTGCTCTGCGAATTGAATGAATGCGCTTAAAGGATGCTGCACGTGATCGATCCTCACGTCGAGTAATCTGGGATTATTGTTGGCAGAAACGGAGTCGGTCACTGTACCGGGGATAGCGCCATCCTCCTTTTGAGCGCTAAGCAAAAAATGAAGCCCCCGGTGAGTAGCATTATCGATAGAATCTATCAGTCCTTCGTTATTCAGGTAAGGACGAACAGCCAATAATCCCTCCAATCTGGTGGCAGTAGGAGAAGTATAATTTCGGCCTATCAATGAAGGAGAAAATCCGGTTATCGCATCATCGTACAAAATAGAACGGCAAACCCTCTGAGCATGACCGATTACCACTTCTTTTGGTATTGTTCTTTCTATTTTGGGGTAATGAGGCATCAATTTCGCAGATGCAAGCAATGCCCAGTGATCCGCGGGTACGAATCGTTCGTTTTCCCGGGAAACAGCCAGGTAGTTCAGAGCCTTTACCGCCCCCGTCAACCATTTTTCCTGCGGATCTTTTTCGTAAAGATGCAGCAAGCCGAGTACTGCTTCACCAGGATAATACAAAGATGGCATACTATCGTCTAAATCGCCGTTTTGTCCGGTCAACCGGGAATAAAAACTGCCGTCCTCTTTTTGCAAATACAATATGCCATTTCCCAGTTTTTGCAAATCAGTTAACGGAACGACCGGACCGGTAATTCTTTCAGCACTCAAAAAAGCCAGCAGGGAGATCCCTATCCCGCCAAGTTTTGCAGTAGGTACGGTCACGTTTTTCGTCAATTGGGGGGTGGACCAAACTGCCAGGCATTCCGGCTGACCGGGAATGGGTTCAACCGCCTTTTTATACAGGTATTCAACCGCACGATTAATTTTCGGTGCCAAATCGTTCTCTTTTTGAACATAATGAGCATACATGCAGAGTGCATAAATCGAGCCCGCATGCCGCAACCAATTGTATTCCCGTACTTCAGTTGCCGAAGGATGTATATTGCGGAGGTACACAAAGGATCCGTTTTCTTTAATTTGACCGGCCAAATATTCTCCGGCGGCAGTAATAGCCGGATTTAATCTTTCCGGAAAAGGAACGTCAGGCGGGCCGGGACTAGTACTTTTCGGGGGGGCGCACCGGATAATGAAGCAAAAAACTACTGACAATAAAAACAATTGTTTCCTGAGTAAAGCAAGGCGACATTCCATAATTAACCACTTTTCTAATGTTTTCATTATTTTGCAATTTCATGTAGGCAGTTATGCGAAACCTTTTTTTAACCAATCGATTTTTCGTCTTATTTGGAGTTGTAATCCTCTTCTTTTTAGCGGCTTACACCTGGGGAATATTCTACCCTGCGGCAATCACGGTATTTGTTTTCGCATTAGCATTGGTCTTTCTTGATATTTATCTTTTATTTCGCAAAACTGTATACCTTTCTGCTCACCGGATTTTACCCAAACTTTTTTCTTTAAGCGACGAAAATACGGCAAAAATAAGGATTGAGCACGATGCCGACCTAAAGCTTAATTTGAAAGTAATTGACGAACTACCTCACCAATTTCAAATCCGGGATTTTGAGCAAAAGCTTAGCCTTGCTCCCGCTGAATCGCAAGAGCTTTCTTATCAGCTAAGACCCGTTGAAAGAGGAGTCTACGAATTCGGGATCATCAATATTTTTGCTACCACCGTCTTAGGTGTTGTAGAAAGGCGTTTTCAAGTTGGAAAGTCTGAAGCGGTTCCTGTCTATCCCTCGATTGTACAGATGAAACAATATGAGCTGCAGGCCTTCAGCAAGTTGATGCAGTTTCAAGGGTTGAAAAAACTAAGACGAATCGGCCACAGCTATGAATTTGAGCAAATCAAAAATTACGTTCGGGGAGATGATTACCGAAGCATTAACTGGAAAGCAACCGGACGCGCCGGAGAACTAATGGTTAATCAGTATGAAGATGAAAGAGCGCAACAGGTGTATTCAGTGATTGACAAAAGCCGGGTGATGCGCATGCCTTTTAATGGCTTAAGCCTGATGGATTATGCCATCAATACCAGTCTGGTCATTTCCAATGTTGCCATCAAAAAATACGACCGCGCCGGGCTAATCACTTTTTCAGACAAATTGGGCACTATTCTCAAGGCAGACAGCCAAGCTGCTCAACTGAACAAAATACTGCAAGCGCTTTATAAGGAGAAAGAACGACCGCTGGAAGCCAATTACGAACTGCTTTATTACGCAGCAAGAAAACTAATAAACGGTAGGAGCCTTTTCATTTTGTATACTAACTTCGAAAGTGATTATGCATTGGAAAGAGTTTTACCGATTCTGAGAAGGATTAATCGCTTCCATTTGTTACTGGTTGTTTTCTTCGAAAATACGGAAATCAAAGATTTTGTAGAGGAAGAAGTAACTGACCTGGCGAGCATTTATAACCAAACGATTGCCCGGCGCTACCTTACCGAAAAGAACAATATGATCCAAAAGCTGATGCAATACGGCATTCAAGCTATTTACACCAAACCGGAGGATCTTTCTATTAATACGTTGAATAAATATCTGGAGTTGAAGTCCAGAGGTTTGATCTAAGATCTAGCCTAAATTTTCAAAGCCTCTTCTCTGTGACCTGTAGGCCCCAATTGACCGACTCATACTGTCCTATCGCATCAGGAATTCCGATTTACAAGGGTAGAACAAAAAACGGTTTTTTCAGAGAAAAAATGGCAACCCGCTAAGCTTAAGTAAAAAGTCCACTTACAAAGTATTTAAAAGGTAAAGTGTATGCGCGCAACGGGATAAATTACTTACTTCTTAATTTTAGTCAAATCCTCCAACCGCGCCTTTATGCGACTCACTTTTTCTTTGTACTCCGGGGCATCCACTCTATTCATTTGTTCCCCCGGATCTGCTTCCAGGTCGTAATATTCCTCGTGCTCCGGTGCGGGTGGCAAATACCGAAAATATTTTTCCGTCAGCGATACCACTCCTTCTGATTTAGGGATGCGCGGATGTACGAATTCGTGTTCGAAGAGGAAATCGGTACGAGCCTGAGGTGCCTTCTCCCCGGAGGTGACACCCTGGTTAATATATAACGGCCTCAAATTCAAGCCTTGCATTCCCGGTGGTACGGTCTGTCCTGCCATCGCCAGCATCGTAGGAGCGATATCGATATTCAATGCAATGTCCTGGAGGCGCTGCCCTCTTTCTGCTGCCGGTAAGGATGGATCGTAGATCACCAAGGGCACTCGTATCGATTCTTCGTAAGCATACCATTTTCCGGCCAGTCCCTTTTCACCCAGGAAAAAGCCATTGTCCCCCATCAGCATGATCACGGTATTTTGATCTAATCCTTTTTCTGCCAACGCCTTGCGAATCCTACCAATGACCACGTCAACCCCGTAGATAAGCCGGTAATACCCCTTTACCGAGGCCTGGTATTTTTCGGGAGTAGAAAATCTGATATCCCAACGGCGGCGGGCTTCGTTATCGGTTGTAAAAAACTGGGGGAATTGATCAAAAGCATCCGCCTGTGCTGGCGGTGGGATATTCGTTTCCGCAAACAAATCGATGTAGGCAGAATCAAATAAAAATTGCCGCGGATCGCTATCCTGCACATGAGGGGCTTTAAAACTTACCGACAAACAAAAGGGCTTTTGTTCAGGGAGGCTATCCAAGAACTCCAGACATTGATCACCTAAAATCCGGGTTAAATGTACGTACTTCCCTTCCGAATCGGTGTGCTCGTAACGTGGCTGGCCCGGGATACCCCGCCAATAATCAAAATCAGCAGCAGGGAAATCTTCTCCCCTTCCCACGCCGAATTTTCCGATAAAGCCCAGGTGGTACCCTGCGTCTTTCAACTGCAGCGGGTAGCATTGTTGCCAGATGCTATCGGAAAAGGAGGTAACAAAATCATTGATCTGATGTCGTCGTGCGTACTGCCCGCTCAGTATACTAGCGCGACTGGTACAGCAAATGGGGGTAGTCACGTAAGCATTTTCAAACAATACCCCTTCTGCAGCAAGTTTGTCCATTTCCGGGGTTTGGATGATAGCATTGCCCATGGCTCCCATGGCATCCCAGCGTTGGTCATCCGTAAGCAGGAAAATGATATTGGGAGGGGGGCTTTCCTGTGTTTCAGATTGGTCTGAACAGGCGATAGCAAAAATAGATAATAACAAGGTATAAAAATGGTATTTCATTGATAGGTAATTAACGTGATAGTGGAAATATGTTTGCGTATCAACGACGTTGCTCAGAGCAATGTCGTTGATATACAGGCTCACCCCCGGTCGGGATGTCGTCCCCATTCCAGCCGGCGTTCCGGATCAAAATCAGGGTTCTTAACTGGCAACCGGGCATTGGTTTCCTCCCGCCATTCTTCCAGCAATTGCATCAGCTCCCGCACTTTTTCCGGTTGCTCATTGCTTAGATCGTTGTTTTCACCAATGTCTTCTGCCAGATTGTATAACTCTTTGTGGTCGTCATGTAAGAAATGGATCAGCTTCCAATCTCCTTTTCTTACCGCACTGGCGGGAACGTCGTGGTGGTACACCGGGTAATGCCAGAAAATAGCGCGTTCTGTTGGAGTGCTGGTTTCATCAAAAGCATTCGTAAAGCTTCGGCCGTCGATCACCTGCTCTTCCGGCAGGCTTGCACCGGCTAGTTCCACGAAAGTGGGATAAAAATCAATGCTGGAAACCAGTTTTTCGGAAACGGTGCCGCCCTTTATTTTACCAGGCCATTTGACGATTAAAGGCTCGCGGATGCCTCCTTCGAAAACGGTGCCTTTTTCTGCGCGTAATGGATGATTCGAACTGGCAATATACTGCAGGTCAGAACCTTCGTAGATCGGTAGTTTATCTTTGGTCAGCAAGGGGATCTTGTCAAAACGGCTGACTAGCCCGCCGTTATCAGAGAAAAAGACCACGATAGTATTTTCCTCTAGTCCCAGTTCTGCCAGTTTTGCATTAATCCTGCCCACACTCCGGTCGATATGCTCTACCATAGCTGCGTAGACGGCATTTCCGGGATAATTTTCCGGTTTTTCTTTTTGCAAATATTTTTCAATGAGGTCCATATTTGCATCCAGCTGGACGTGTACATCATAATGCGCAAGAAACAAGAAAAAGGGTTGATCCTTGTTCTTTTCAATGAAATCTACACTGTAATTGGTGAGTACTTCTGATAGGCGTGTCGTATCGTCCAAACTTTCATCCATGGGGTATATGGCTTCCCGTGATTTTAAGTTGTAAAATACGCCGCGCCGGTGAACACGCCAATCGTCGTAGCCTTGGTTCCCGGGAGAATACTTTTCTCCATACCCCAGGTGCCATTTGCCGAAATAGCCGGTAGCATAGCCGGCCGATTTCAATGCTTCGCCGATCGTGATAACGCTATCGGGTAGGTACTGCGTCCGGTTGGTCGGTACGATGAGTTCTTCGTAAGGCCGCCAGTGACCAGTTATAAAATCGATAATGCCTACCCGCGTAGGATACTGCCCCGCCTGAATGGAAGCCCTCGTTGGTGAACATACCGGACAAGCGGCATAGGCATTGGTGAAACGCATACCTTCGCGGCTAAGCTGGTCCAGATTCGGGGCTTCGTTGAAAGTATTGCCGTAGCTGGGTAGGTCCGCCCAGCCCAGGTCATCGGCCAGAATAAAAACAATGTTTGGTGGACTTTCCTGTATGACCGTTTTTTCTGCCGACTCACAGGAAAACAGGAAAAACAGTGCAAAGAACGAAGTGCTGGTCAATAGGATGTTGAAGCGTTTCATTTTGATGTCGTAAAGTTGGTTTAGTTCTGATTCGCGAATACCAATAAAGATAATAATTTGAATTTGACTGTAAAACAAAATATATTTACACACATAATATGTGTATTATGAAAAATGTAACGCTATCTATTCCGGATGATTTACTCAAACTAAGTCGAGAATACGCTAAAAGACATGGTACAAGTTTAAATGAATTCATTAGAGAACTGCTAAAAAAGCATGTGTTGAGCGAGGGTGATGATCCGGTAGAAAGGCTATTGAAAAACAGTGAGCTGTTTTCTGTATCAACTAAATCATGGAAATGGAACAGAGATGAAATATACGACCGGAAAATTTTTTCTTGACACTAATTTTCTGCTGTACTGCTTCAGCAAAGACGAACATGAAAAGCGGGAAATTTGCATGTCAATTTTAGTAGAAGGTAAAGAGAAAGCTATTTTTGTTCTTTCCACTCAAGTGATCAAGGAATTTACCAGCGTAATGCTTTCAAAATATAAAGTGGACCCTTTGATAGTTAAACAGATCATCTCTGATTTTAAAAATTTTGAAATCGTTAAATTAGATCTTCCACTTATCAAAGAAGGAATAGAAATTCATTCGGCGTATAAATACTCTTTTTGGGATAGTTTGATTGTAGCTGCTGCAAGAGCGGCATCCTGTAATTACGTATTAACGGAAGATATGCAGCATGCACAAGAACTATTTGGGTTAACAATCTGGGATCCTTTTCATTCAAAAAAACAGGATGGGTAAAGTTAGTCATGCAGCTTCCTAATCCGCTCCAATTCCGCTATCAACTCCTTTACTTTATTGGGTTGGTTTAAATAAAGATTTTCATTTTCTCCATGATCTTCTTTTAGATTATATAATTGCCCAACCGGTTCCCCTCTTTTGGGACGGTATACTTGCGGTTCGGAAAATCCGCCGGAGCCTCTGCCCAGGATCAACTTCCAGTCGCCTTTACGCACGGCAAAAAATCCGCGGGAAGAATGATGGATTACTACTTCCTGTCCTTCCTGAGATTCTCCCAAGAGTACTGGTAAAATGCTGTAACTATCTTCGGCCGGTTTGGTTTCAAAGTCTACCCCTACAATGTCTATGGCGGTGTCCAGCAGGTTGGTCAGGCAGGTCAATGCTTCGCTACGGCTACCGGAAAGCACTTTATTAGGCCAGCGGACGATAAACGGGACGCGGTGGCCGCCTTCCCAGGCATCTGCTTTCATACCCCGCAGGGGTCCGGCCGCTCGGTGCTCGTATTTTTCGATCAATTCGGGTGTCCAGAAAGGGCCGTTATCACTGGTGAAAATGACTAAGGTATTGTCTTTCATGCCCAGTTCCTCCAATTTGTCGAGCACCTGGCCTACTGAAGCGTCGACCATAGCGACAAAATCACCGTAAGTACCCGCTTGTGATCGATCGGCAAATTCAATCGTAGGTACCCAGGGGGTATGAGGGGCTGCCAATGGAAAGTAGAGGAAAAAAGGACGGGGAGACTGAGCCTGTTGCTCAATAAAAGAGATGGCTTTCTCCGTAAAAGTGGGTAATACCAGGTCAAATTCAAAGTCGGGAGCGATCTTACCCGCCCGCCAGAAAGCTTCCGTGTAGCCGGTATTCAGATCATTTCCTTCGGTATACTGGGAAGGAATGGCGGTTAAAACATCATTTTCCAGGTAACAGTAGGGATCCATATCAAGGGAGGCCGGCAGAATAAATGAGTAATCGAATCCGTGATTTAGCGGCCCGTCGGTTGGCTTTTTGGTAAAATCAATACTTTCTGGATTCATTTCTATGACCATTCCCAACTCATTGGTAGTGATCTCCCGGGCAACGACTTCGGCGCTGTCTTCTTTCTCTACCCAATCCAGGCCCAAATGCCATTTACCTATAACTCCCGTGGTATAATCATAATCCTGCAAAAAAGAAGCTACCGTCATCCTCTCCCGGTCGATCAAGGCTCTTCCGTACCCCCGCAATACGCCCCTGGGTAGCCGGCTCCGCCAACAATACCTACCGGTAAGAACGCCATAACGCGTTGGCGTACAGACGGAAGACGGGGAATGCGCATCGGTGAAAAGCATGCCTTCCCTGGCGAGCTGGTCGATATGGGGAGTGGGTATTTTTGAGTCGGGGTTATAGGCTCTGACGTCGCCGTAACCTAAGTCATCCGCAAGGATGTAAACGATATTGGGCAGGGGCTCTTCAGAGGACGGCTCCCTTTCGGAGGGAGAAGCACAGGAAATAAGATAAATGCCTATGAATAGGAGTAACAGGTTTTTCATTTTGTTTTGGATTAAGGTCCAGGACAAGAGGTCCAAGTACTTAAAAAGCCGGACTATTTACGGGAAAGTCCTATCCGAGTTCCTCAAGTATTTGCTCCGTATGATTTTTCGTTTTCACCTTCGTGAAGATCTTTTCGATTTTTCCGTCTTCATCGATCACAAAAGTGGTGCGGTGAATACCTTCAAATAACTTTCCGTACATTTTCTTGGGCCCCCAGACGCCGTATTTCTGGATAACGTCCTTTTCAGTATCCGCCAATAAAGGAAAAGGCAGGTCAAATTTTTTGATGAAATTCTGGTGCTTGCGCTGACTGTCGGCGCTAACACCCAATAATTCGAATCCTTTTGCTTTTAGGTCTTCGTAATTATCGCGCAGATTGCAAGCTTCGGCGGTACACCCCGGCGTATTATCTTTGGGATAGAAGAATAAGATCAGTTTTTTTCCTTTATAATCCGATAATGAGATGGTTTCACCATTTTCGTTCAAGCCTGAGAAGTCTGGTGCTACTTCACCTTCTTTAAGCGTTATTGTTTCCATATTTTTACTGTTTTATTACACGATTCAAAACAGTGTAAAAGGAAGGTTGTTTAAAAATTGGACTTTAGAAACTTAAGACGAGGGCAATTACTATTGTTTACACAACTAATTTTTCTTTAAAATAGGAATTTCGATACCTAGTTGAAAATTACGGAGTTGTTCTACGATTAGTCTATTGTCCGTAATATCACCAATAAATCGTCTAGTTAAGGATTGAATACGGGGATGTATTGCTCGTAAATCAATTTGTATTCCGTTATTAAATTCATATTGAATACCAGTTAACCACTGCCAATAGGTACCTCTTACTTCTAATCCATTAAGAGCGTCATCAATTGCGATATCCCTTCCAGTACTTGAATTTGAACGTTTTGCAATTTCGCCACCGACAGTGAGCCCAAAGTTTTTCAAAACTTTAGCTTCGAATAAAAGCCCTGCTTTGACATGGTTAATCATTCCGACCTCGACTGATCTAATATTACTATTGAATCTAATCAACTCATAACTCAGTTCCCCTCTAATCGTTAAGTACTTCATCAAGTCGTATCGGCAAATGATTCCGCCATGAAAGCCGATCAAACTACTTGCATCTCCCGTTCCACTCAATTTTGTTTCTTCAACACCATTAGCAGTTATGATGGCGCTCATAATAGGCATGGTGGGGCCAATTCTCGTTCCTACGCTTAACGCTTGTGCGCATAAAAAACCATTCATAAACAGGAAATAAATACTAGTACACCAAATAATATTAAATATTTTCATATTAAAGGATTATAGATTTTGATTTTTTTGAATAAGCACCAAATACTCCGAAGCCATCGACAATGTTTGAATAAACCATCGTCGGATCTTCTAATTCATCTTGAAGGCTGAATTCTTGGACAGAAAGACTCTCAAGAAAGTAAAACAATTCTGGAGATAGATTATATAAAGTAAGAATTAAAGGGCTTTGTTGCATGAATAATTATAAATAAAAGGGCAAGGTAAAATTTCCCCTTTC
>CAZHNG010000044.1:0-27324 GCA_964533785.1 uncultured Saprospiraceae bacterium
GCAAAAGAGCTGAAAAACGCTGGTACTAAAGGGGGCACAGATTGAACAGCCTACCCCATAACCCCATACCCCCATAACCCTATAACCTCATACCCCCATAACCACAGCCCCCAAGCTATTAAATATTAAAATCGAGAAAACTACCCCTAAGTTAAAGGGGCAATACATCTAGGCCCTAATGATTGGAAAGAAATTGTCTTCCCGTACGAAAAACTGTTTGAGGCTGATAATCAAAAATCCAGCCTCGCCTACCAATCTGCATGAACTTTCAAAAAATCCATTACGGAGCGTTTGGATTTAGCAAGGTGAACTTTGACGGTATTTTTAGAGATCTCCAATTCCGTGGCAATTTGCCCCAAATCTTTATTGCTGAAATACCTGAGCGCAAATATTTTCTTTTGTTGAGGAGTAAGTTTGTGAATTGCCCGGTTAATGACTTCGAGGTATTCTTTGAAAATAATTTCGTTTTCACCGTTGGTGGTGATGCTTCGGAGATAATTATGGATAAAAGCTTCTTTTAACCGCTTCGACCTGGAGGTTTTTTTGAGATGATTCCAGGTAAGGTCTTTACTGATCTTAAAGAGAAAGGGTAGAATGGGAAGGTCAGGGTTTATATAGCTTCTCTTTTCCCAGAGTTTAACAAAGACATCAGAGGTGATTTCCTCCGCATCCTGTACAGATTTAACCAGACCATAACAAAAATGATATACCTGCTTGCAGTACTTCCTGTAAAGCCACTTGAAGCTTTGCAAATCATCTTGTTGTAATTGAAGCAAATGAAAGTGTTCCTCTCTCTTTTCCATTTAGCGGAAAATTTTTAAGCTATATCCAAAATAGACTTTTTTTTTAAAAATAAATGGGTTTTCGACTAATCTTTTTTCGACTTAGTGTTGGATATTAATTTAAGTACTTCGTCTAAAAAGCAAAATTTACTCCTGATATCACCGTGAAATATGAAAGAAAAGTTGGTTGAGAAGTTGTTTGACGGCACCTGTTCGATAGAAGAACTAGAGTTGCTATTCCAGCTAATAGAATCGGATGAAGAGCCTCCTGATGATGTGCTCATGGAAAGACTTTGGCAAGAAACACAACAGCATCCCGAATTGGACAAAAAGTTAGCAGAAGGAATTTTTGGAAGAACGGTAAAAAAAATCCATGAAAAGAAAATAAAGCAGCTTCCGGTTTCTTCGAAGAGGAAACATTTTCTGGCTATTGCCGCCGGCATTCTTATTTTGATCACCGGAACCATCTGGTTATTCCAAATGAGCAATACTCCAACGGTCGTGAATACGAAGTACGGAGAACAGCAGACTTTAAAATTATCAGATGGCTCCATTGTCCGGATGAATGCCAATTCGCAAATGGTATTCGATGAATACTGGCCGGAGGGGGCTGATCGAAAAATATGGCTAAAAGGAGAAGCTTTCTTTAAAGTAGAAAAAAAATTAGAGACTAACCAGAAGCTAAAAGTGATCACGGATGATCTTACCGTTGAGGTATTGGGTACGACCTTTAATGTAAATAGTAAAGAAAATGCGACATCCGTATACTTGGTCGAAGGGCAAATCCGCTTGCATTTTAATGCTATGGATTCCATCTTGACGATGAATCCCGGCGATTTTATTACGTACTCCGAATCAAAGGGAGAAATTACCCTAAGGCATAAGCAAAGCCCCGACCTGCATACTTCCTGGAAAGATGGGGTACTCACGTTCAGGAACACCCGTTTACGTAAAGTACTTCAGAAGATTGAAGCCATTTACGGTGTGGAATTCAAAGTAATCAATGAATCAGATTATGATCGGGTGATCAACTTTCCATTGCCTATTGATGAACTGGAAACGGCCCTTTCGATCCTCGAAAAAACAGTGGCGGACCTAGAGGTCAGAAAAAAAGAAAATTTGTATATCATCAAATAGTTTAAAAAACTGGTACTCCTCACAAGGAGGAGTGCCAGCCAATTAATTGTTGTTTAAAAACGTAATATTATGAAATTATCAAGACTTTACCCTCAATTGGGGCTGGTAATGATGCTTTGGGTGTTCGGTTTGTCACCTGGAAACATTGTTGCTTCCCCTACCTACGATGAAACAGCCGAAAAACAACCTCTAACCGAAGTATTGGACAAACTCAGCGAAACTTACAAGGTTTTTTTCTCTTACGAAACGAAAGTTCTGGCTGATATCAAGGTCGATTTTAAATTTATCAAGGGCGAAACCCTTGACAAAGCAATAGATCGACTATTGGATCAAACGAATTTGAATTACGAATCTGTCAATTCGAAGTACGTCATTATTTATAAGGAGGATAAAGCCGGGAAAAAGACGGCAAAGAAACTCCTTAAGAAAATCGAGCAAATAGAAAAAATTGAAAGAACTGGAAATGTCAGGCTACAACCTAATCATCAATCGGTAGACAATAAATTTACTACGATTGTTCAAAGTGCCGCTGCCTTAATTCGTGAAAAAACTATTACTGGAAAGGTTACGGACGGTTCTGATGGTTCTGCACTCATTGGAGTGAGTATCTTTGTTAAGGGAGCTACAACGGGTACGGTGACGGACTTTGACGGAAATTATGAGTTAACCGTCCCGGATGATGCTGAGATCCTGGTCTTTTCTTACACCGGGTATCAAACCCAGGAAGTTGAGATCGCAGACCGGACGACCATTGACGTGCAAATGGTTTTTGAAGCGGAACAATTAGGCGAAGTAGTGGTTACCGCTCTCGGTATTGAAAGAAACAAAAGGACATTAGGTTATGCAACCGCCAACGTCGAACCAGAGGAATTAACGGTCAACCGTTCTCCCAAATTCATGGATGCCCTGCAAGGGAAAGTTGCTGGTGTTAATGTTAGCAGTCTGAGCTCAGGTCCGCAGGGAAGCAGTCGAATAAGAATTAGAGGTATTTCTTCTTTTGGATCGAGTAACTCTCCCCTAATCGTTGTTAACGGTGTGCCGATCGATAACGGTAATCGCGGGGCATCCCGTGACCGTTCAGTGGGAGGCGTTCCTTCCGGAAGGAACTGGCGAACGGATACCGGGGATGGATTAAGCAGTATCAACCCCGATGATATCGTTTCGATGAACATCCTGAAGGGAGCGGCTGCATCAGCACTTTATGGTTCCAGGGCAAAAGATGGGGTGATCATGATCACCACTAAAAACCGCGCGCAAGGCACCGGACTGCAAGTGGAGTGGAATTCTAATTTTACGCTGGATGTACCACTGGATTTTACGGATTACCAGTACGAATACGGGCAAGGGGAAGGTGGAATGAGACCTACTGCTCCCGGTCCTACTTCCGGTGTCTGGAGCTTTGGTGAAAGGATTGAGCCGGGTATGACCCAGATTCTCTTTGATGGTATCGAAGTACCATATACTGCTCAGCCTAATAAAATTAGAGAGTATTATCGGGACGGTTTTCAGTGGACCAATACTTTGACAATTTCTTCCGGTGGGGAAAATGGTGGTTTAAGCCTTTCTTTATCAAATATGGATAGTGAAGCAATTTTACCAGGATCTACTTACGATAGAAGGGTTGCTAATTTTGGATTTACCCAAAAGACCGGGAAATTAACCGTATCTGGTAATATCAATTATTCTGATGAGATTAGAAAGAATCCCCCCAATGTTCAGGAGCAGGACTTCAGCCCAGTTGTAATCTATACTTTGGCCAATACGATGCCAATGGACCTTCTGAGGGAAAATGCTTTTGACGAAAATGGGGATGAGATTAAATACTCTCGTTTTACTAACCGTACGAATCCTTATTTTGCCCTTTCTCGTTTTGAGAATAACCAGCGGGACCGGGTTTACGGTAATATCACCGCCAGATATAATTTTACGGATTGGTTGTATTTCCAGGGACGGATCGGCCAGGATTATTTTACCAGAGATGTAGATTATAACCTGCCGACAGGTACACAAAGACAGTCGGCTCCTCCTCCCGGTTTAGTAAATGGCCAGTATGTGGTGGATATTGAACGTTTCCGTGAGATCAATGCTGACTTCCTGATCGGTGCCAACCGGACATTTGGGGATTTCGGTGTAAATGTCAATTTGGGGGGTAATCAAATGTACCGTTCTTCTGATCGGAATACTGAGGTAGGAGAACTTTTCTTCACCCGTAATCTGTATACTATCCGGAACGCAAGTAAGGTTACTCCGAACTACATCATTTCTCAGCGCCAGGTGAATTCATTATACGGTGCGGCGGAAATTTCCTATAAAGGCTTCTTCTTTTTGAATGCAACAGCGAGAAACGACTGGTTCTCTACTTTATCACCGGATAACAGAAGTATTTTGTACCCTTCCGTAACGGGTAGCTTTGTATTTTCAGAAGCCTTTGATATGCCGAATTGGATATCTTTCGGAAAAATTCGCCTGGCTTACGCGGAAGTGGGTAGCGATACGGATGTAGCGCCTTACTCCAATAACCTGTTCTACGATATTAGTGCCCAACAGTTTCCCAATTCAAACGGAGTACCGCAACCCTTGGGTAATATTTCAGGAGGAACCGTTCCCAATGCCAACTTAAAGCCCATGCGGGTTACGGAGACAGAATTTGGAGTAGAAATGATCTTGTTTGAAAATATGCGGTTTGAAGCATCTTATTACAACAAGTTATCTTCCGATCAAATCCTTTCGGCTCAGATCTCTAATGCCTCAGGGTTTAATAACCAATTGATCAACGTAGGGGAGAGCCGCACCTACGGAGTAGAAATGTTGCTTTCATTTTCTCCGATCAAAACGGCCAATTTTGAATGGCAAACCTCCGCAAACGCTACCTTTAATGATTCAGAAGTACTCAGCTTGGGAGACGATGTGGATGGCACCTTCATTACCGTTGGTACGCACGAATTTCACGGTGAACTGCGGCAGGTTGTCGGTATGCCAATGGCACAATTGTACGGTTGGGGCTACCTAAGGGACGAACAAGGACGTCAGGTGTTTAATGCAAACTCCGGAAGACCCGAAAGATCTACCGAGCAATTAAATTTTGGTACGGCACTTCCAAGGTGGTGGGGAGGATTCTTCAATAGTTTAAACTATAAGAACATCAATTTCTCCTTCCTGATCGACTTTAAACTGGGGCATAATCTGATCTCCGGTACGCATATCAATGCCTATCGTCATGGTTTGGACAAGGCTACACTGGAAGGTAGAGACCAGGGTTTTGTCGTTGGGGATGGGGTTAATCCGAACGGCGAGATCAATACTACACAAACGGCTATTCAGCTTTTCTACGAAACCATACGCAGTTTCCGTGGAGCAGAGCAATCGGTGTTTAATGCAGGATCCTGGCAGTTGCGGCAGATGAGTCTTGGCTATGACTTTACCAGCCTCATTCCATCGAATAAATACATCAAAGGGTTGCGGTTGAATATTGTGGCCAACAATGTGGCCGTGCTGAGAAAATGGGTGCCTCATATTCACCCGGATCAGAACGCATTAATTGGAGATACGGAAG
Source organism: uncultured Saprospiraceae bacterium (assembly GCA_964533785.1). Taxonomy (GTDB): domain Bacteria; phylum Bacteroidota; class Bacteroidia; order Chitinophagales; family Saprospiraceae; genus JANQRV01. The sequence goes on from CAZHNG010000044.1 coordinate 5,473, forward strand.
TTGGTCTTGAATCAACCGGTTTGCCGGTAACCCGCAGTATTGGATTTAATTTAAACGTGAAGTTTTAATCCAATGTCCATTCATTGTTTATTTTAAATTATTACAACCATGAAGAAACTAGTTCATTATAAATATTTAACCGGTTTGATGCTCCTTTTTTTATTCTTCTCCTCTTGTGAGGAAGGATTTGATGAGCTGAATACCAATCCGGCACAGCTTACTTCCCTTGATCCGACTTTTCAGTTGAATTCGTCTATTGTCAATAGTGCTCCTACGTATAATAATTTGACTTATGAGACCACTATTGTTCGGCAAATGATCACTCCGTTTACCGGGGTAGGGACGGGGGCCAACTTAAACCAGGATAACCGGGCCGCTACTGCTGGTAACTGGAATCAAAGATTTCCGAATATCATTAAAAACCTGGAGGACGGGATCAATCGTGTTACCGTAGAAACACCGGAGAAGACCAATCTGCTGAGCATTCTCAGAATTTGGAGGGCCCATACCTTTTTAGTGCTGACGGATACCTACGGGGATATCCCTTATTTTGGTGCGGGAGAAGCTTTTTTGGAAGGCACCGCATTTCCTTCTTATGATGCACAGGAGGATATCTACGAGGATATCCTCAGTGAATTGGTGCAAGCTTCAGGAGCATTGAATGCCAATAATGATGCCATTAATCAGGAAATACTCTATAGTGGGAACGTTGAGCGGTGGAAAAGGCTGGGCTATTCGCTTTTGCTCAGAGCAGCAATGAGGCTATCCAAGGTAAACCCTGGAAAAGCAGAAGGCTTTGTAGTTCAAGCCGTTTCTGGTGGATTGATGGAATCTAACGCGGATAATGCCATCGTCCGGCATACTCCGGATTTCAGAAATCCGGTAGGTACCAACCTTAACGGTGGGCAGGCACCATTCTATTACCTGGATTCAGAATTTGTTAACTGGATGAAGGACCATAATGATCCCAGGTTATCCAGAATCGCTGTCAGATACGTCGGAGCCCGTAGTGAAGGAGAGCAAACGGAAGATGTGGCCAACCGAACGGCTGATGTTCAAATAGGGATGCCTCAAGGTTTTGACGTCACGAATATCAACGATGTGGCCGTAGACGCCGGTTTGGCGAGCCTGTATGATTATACTCAATTGGACCGTACGCGTTTGGGAAATCCGGAGGCACCCAGTTTTTTGGTCACCTATTCCCAAACCCAACTATTACTGGCCGAAGCCATTGTTAGAGGCTGGGTTAGTGGTGATGCCGCCGCCGCTTACGAGAGTGCTGTCCGGGCTAATATGGAGCAATTTTCTGACTGGCCCGGCGATACCGATATCAGCTCAGGTGAGATCGACGCATACATTGCTGCCAATCCTTTGGAAGCCGGAAGTGAGATCGAGCAAATTAACGAACAGTATTGGATTTCTTCCTATTTGAACGGGCCCGAAGCCTGGGCAAATTTCAGAAGAACCGGATTTCCTGCTGTTGCGCCGAATTCGTTCCCCGGCAATGACCTGGAAACGGAAGAATTCATCAGAAGACTTACTTATCCGGATTCAGAACTTGTTGTAAACCGCTCTAATCTGGATGTTGCTATTTCCCGACAGGGACCGGATCGTTTGGATACCAGGATCTGGTGGGATGTGGAGTAATGAATGATTTAAACATATAATCCTGACACTCTCACACGGATGATGAGGTTAAGTACTTGCCTGCCCGGAAATGATATAGCCGGGCGGGCAGGTATTTAATAAATCGGGATAAGTAGGATGCTTTACGGGAGAGACGCAGTTTAATTTGCTGGCTGTTTTCTCGTGATCGGGCAAGACGGTTGTCGTCCTTTGTCTAGCGTTGGGAGCTCCAGTAAACTGCATTTAGCTCGATAATTTTACGTAATTAATTTAAATCCAGTGCCTTATAGTAGTATTTAAAAGTAATTAGTCTATGAAAAAGTTAAATAGAAGAGCATATCTCAAATTAATACCAAAAGGTTCATTAGCAGCTATAGCCGTCGGCAGTGGTACTTTGGGCTGTTCACCGGCCGAAAAGGAAGTTGCCAAGGAAGAGGAAACGGCTCCTAAGAAACCCATGTTGATGAAAGTGGGGTGCCAACACGGAGGCACCGGTAAGGAAAATTTGGAATTTTTGGCTCGCCATGGTGTTTTTAACATGGATGGAGGTGCGCCGAAAATGATCGAAGGGGTAGGTTGGGACCTTGATGATTCTCTGGCCAAAAAAGAAGCTTGTGAAAAATACGGCATCAGTTTGGATGCTTATCATTTACCACTTTCTTCTGCGGGTATCGACCGGGTATCCGTACCCAATATTATGCTGGGTAAAAGCCCGGAAAGGGACCGTGAAATAGAGATGATCCAACAAATGATAGAGGTAGCCGCCAAGAGCGATGTGCGTGTTCTTTTATACAACACGACCATCCATCCTGTACTGAGAACGGGAAGAACGGTAGACCCAAAACGCGGGAATGCCCAATACAGCACCTGGAATTACGAAGAGGCTGTTAAAAGAAATGAACCCATGACTATTGCGGGAGAAGTATCGGTCGACGATATGTTCGAGCGTATTACTTATTTATTAGATCGCATCTTACCGGTAGCGGAGGAATTTAAAGTGAAACTGGGTAATCATATTGCTGATCCGCCCACACCACTGGGTTACAGGGGAATTTCCCGTTGGAACAGCCCGGATGTATTTGCGGCCATTAAAAAATTTGCACAACTTTACGATAGCCCTTCTCACGGGTTTAATTTATGCTTAGGGACAACAGCAGAGGGATTAAAAGATCCTAAAACCGAAATTTTACCCATCATCAAATGGGTAGGGGAAAGAAACCAGATATTTAATATTCACTTAAGAAACATCAAGGGGGGCTGGAATAACTTCATGGAAGTTTATCCCGATAACGGCGATATGGACTTTTTACAGGTGATCCGTGCTTTACGCGATGTAGGCTATTCCGGCATGGTCATGCCCGATCATATTCCACGCCATGATGATCCCGCAGCTTCTTTGCAAGGACACGCCTTTGCTTTTGGGTATATTAAAGCGTTGATCCATGCGGTGGGTAGTGAGGTATAATGCAGAATAATTACATTTCATGAAAATAAAAGACTACAGCATCCACCCAATTGCTATTGCTGATCCTCCCTTAAGAAGTTCTTACGGCCTTCACCAACCTTATGCGTTACGAACGGTCATTGAACTCGAAAGTGAGGATGGTATTGTAGGCATCAGCGAGACATACGGGGGGGAAGGACCGGTGATGAACCTGGAAAAACTTCGCTCACGTATAATAGGTGCCGATGCCTTTGAGATACTAGGGAAACTGCGGCCTGATAAAACGAAGGAAGCAAAAGGGATGGAGGCTTCTCAAACCTACCTGGTGCCGGGAGAAAATCCTTTAGATGCTGATCTGCGAACCTACGCTGCGATTGAAGTTGCCTGCCTGGATCTGATCGGTAAAAGTTTTGGTTATCCGGTATGTGATTTGATCGGTGGACGGGTCAGGGAAAAGGTGGCTTTTTCTGCTTATCCCTTTTATAAGCACGCTGGCGGTGGGGGAGAAGGGGCTGATAAAAGAGAAGATGAGTACGGTGAGGCTTTAACTCCTGAAGCTTTGGTCGATCAGGTGAAAGCAATGATCTCAAAATACGGTTTTGGTTCCATTAAGTTCAAGGCGGGGGTATTGCCCCCGGACCAGGAAATTGAAACCGTACGATTATTGCGACAGGAGTTTGGCCCTGCTGTTCCGTTAAGGATCGACCCCAATTCTGCGTGGACGGTAGAAACTTCAATTCGAGTAGGTGAGGCACTAAAGGAAGAATTGTCAAATGGGGGGTATTTAGAAGACCCAACGGCAGGCCTGGCCGGGATGGCCGCAGTGCGCAAACAATTGCTAGCGACTGGAATAGAGACGCCTTTGGCCAGTAATGTAGCAGTGACTTCTTTCGCAGACATTCCGGAGTCTGTTGCTTTGGATGCGGTACAGGTCATTTTATGTGACCATCATTATTGGGGTGGGATGAAAAACGTTCAGCACCTGGCCAAATTGGCGGAGACTTTCGGTATCGGATTATCAATGCATTCTAACAGTCACCTGGGCGTTTCGTTGATGGCTATGGCTCACGTAGCTGCGGCTACTCCTCATCTGACCTATGCCTGCGATACGCATTATCCCTGGCAGTCCGCGCAGGATGAAATAGTAGAAGGCGGAAGAATACCTATTGCGGCAGGTTGCGTCACCGTAACTGACCGGCCCGGATTAGGCGTCAGCCTGGATTATGATCAATTGGAACGATTGAAAGAACGGTACCGGAAAATCCCTTACCGGAAAAGAGATGATGAAGCGGAAATGCGGAAATACGTCGATCCCAATTGGAAGCGTGTTCTGCCAAGGTGGTGAAATAAAAGACCAGTATCGGTGCCGCATATGGAGACTGACAATTTTTTCTAATATCATTCTCTATATCCGGTGTTTAAATGTACTGACCTTTTAATTTGGTGATTCTTAATATTTAAGCTTTAAATGATTATTAGGTTATGAAGTTGTGTGGTTATAAAGTTGTGTGGTTATGAAGTTGTGTGGTTATAAAGTTGTGTGGTTATAAAGTTGTGTGGTTATGAAGTTGTGTGGTTATAAAGTTATAAAGTTATGTGGTTATAGATATTTGGGTTATTTTACATAACCACATAACCACATAACCCCATAACCCCATAACCCCATAACCCCATAACCACATAACCCCATAACCATAGCCCCAAGCTATTAAATCGAGTAAAACTACCCCTAAGTTAAAGGGGCAATACATCTAAAATCTGGCATCTTTTTACAAGCAAAACGAAAAACATCGAAATGGATCCCATTCTTATTGTATTTATTGGTATTGCAATTGTACTGGTTGGCATAATAGTTTTGAGGTTACATGCCTTTTTAGCCTTACTGCTGGCCTCAATTGTGATTGGTTTGTTAACGCCTTTTGATGCTTTAGTGCAGTACGCCTTAAGCACTGGTATGAGCGAAGTGGCTGCGCAGGATTTTGCGGGGCAATCTCTTGGTAAACGGATTGCCGTCGCTTTTGGCAATACCACCGGTAAGATTGGAATACTGATCGCCATGGCTTCGATCATTGGAACTTGTTTGCTGAAGAGCGGCGCGGCAGACCGGATAATACGTTCGGCACTCAATTTATTCGGAGAAAAACGCGCTCCACTGGCTTTCCTTACCAGCGGATTTACATTGGCCATTCCAGTGTATTTTGATACCGTATTTTACTTATTGATTCCGCTCGGTAAGTCATTGGGTATTCGTTATCCGAAACGCTATGCTTTTTACGTTATGGCCATTGTTGCGGGAACGGCAATGGCACATTCCTTAGTGCCGCCTACCCCCGGCCCTTTATTCGTAGCGGAGGAGATTGGAGTAGACCTGGGAACCATGATGCTGGGTGGTTTAGTAGTCGGTTTATTTACCGCTACGGCAGGATACCTCTACGCCATGTGGGCAAGTAATAAATACACGATCCCGGTTAGAGATACTGCCGAGACCAAAGTAGAAGACCTTAAAGCTTTATCTCAGCGCCCGCTAGAGTCGTTGCCTTCATTAAGATGGGCACTCCTACCGATCATCCTGCCGATCATTCTTATTGCGGGCAATACGATCCTGAATATTACAGTTGGCGGTAACAACTCATCGGGGCAGGGGTTATTATCTGTAGCTACGCTCTTAGGAAACAGCAATATAGCATTGATGATCTCCGCCGCTTTTTCCCTCATTCTAATGAAAAGGTACGTCACGGATAATAAACTATTTGGACAATTTGTAAAGGATGCCTTGCAAAATGCAGGTATCATCATCTTAATAACTTCTGCCGGTGGAGCATTGGGTGGAATGTTACAACAAACCGGTGTGAGTATCCGCATTGAGCAATTAGCAGAACAGTATCAAATCGCGTTGATACCTTTTGCATTTTTTGTAGCGGCGATGGTAAGAACGGCTCAAGGATCGGCAACCGTCTCTATGATCACGGCTATTGGTGTACTGGCCGGCATTGCCAATCCGGAAACGCTTGGCTTTCATCCGGTGTATATCGCTATGGCCATTGGTTGTGGCTCTAAATTGATCCCCTGGATGAACGATAGTGGTTTTTGGATCGTCACTGAAATGAGCGGGATGACTACCAAAGAAGCCATCCGGCATTTTTCTGCTTTACTCACTATCATGGGACTGGCGGGATTGGTGTTCATTATGATCCTTGCGGGATTGTTCCCTTTGGTTTAGAGTGAAGGGAGGGAGGGCATGAGATACTGTAGAACTATGCAATATTCAGATTAAAAAAATTATCATAATAAACATGCGAAACAATATTCTTACTTTATTAATCAGCGTATTTCCAATAATAATAGCTGCACAACCCATTCCATTTCAATTTACTGAAGATGATTACCAACGTTTCACTGGCAAATACGAAGGAGAACGCTTTCCCGATGGTCGTCCAAAGGTAGCCGAAGATATTCTGGAGCGAATGAAACAAGTGACTGTAGAGGAAGCCTGGACCGTACTGAGAAAGCACGGTTATAATTGCCAGTTTGAAAACGGTTGGATGATGACCCATGACAACCCTGTACTGGTAGGCCGGGCAGTAACTTGTAGTTTCTTACCCCATCGTCCCGATATTGCCGATGTAGTTGCAAAAGAAGGCGCGCAACAAGGACTGGAAGGTCGGGATAAGCATTGGGTAATGGATAAACTGGAAACCAAGGATGTGATCGTGGCGGATCTGTTTGGCAAAGAGGTAGGCGGTGCTTTTGTCGGGGATAATCTAGCCAATTTAATCCATAAAAAGACGGGAACGGGGATGGTAGTCGACGGAGGTTGTCGTGACTTGGCTGGTATACTTGAGCTTCCCAATTTTTACGTTTTCAATCGCAACTGGCATCCATCGACTTCCTCGACATATGACAAAACAATGGTCATGGGGATGAACGTTCCGGTTCGTATCGGAGAAGCGGTAGTAATGCCTGGCGATGTGGTTTTGGGCTTGCGAGAAGGGGTGATCTTTATTCCTGCACATTTGGCAGGAGAAGTAGTAGAGACCTCTGAAATAGTACGCTTACGAGATGAGTTTGGCTTTCAACGGTTAAAAGCAGGCATCTATACTGCCGGACAGATTGATGCGCAATGGACGGATGCTATCCGGGCCGATTTTCGCAGCTGGCTACAAGAAAAAGCGGTGAAACTTTCATCCTTTCAGGAGGAATTGATCAAGACGATGAATTGAATTTAGAAAGTGTTGGCAGCATTACTTCGGGCAATAATATCATTTAATTCTGAAACTGAAAGGTGGAGGTTGTCTCATAAGTCAACACTAAGCAGGCTGACCGGGAATGTGTGAATCTGCTAAATTTTTAAATTTAGTAGATTTTATACTATTGAATTTCAATTAATTAAGATTTACTAGATTTCGGAAATCTAGCAAATCGAGAATCTCCGGTCAGCCTGTAAGGCGATAAGGCCAAATAATTCACCCCGACTTAGTCGGGGTGATTAATTTTGCCATTGTTTTTGAAGACTTACTTTTGATACAACCTCGATGTTCAAGGCTATGCTAAAAACGCTCGTGTTGGTATTTAATCAGACTGGCCCCCTCCAACTAGACGCTAGACGACACGCCCCCTATAATGTATAATCAGCGGATAATCTTAAGTGTGCAACAAAGGAGATACTTTACATCAAATCTCTGCTCCGTTCGATTATTGTCTGTAGTATTTTCCGTTCCTCCTGAGTGGGCATCATTAAAGGCGGTCGTGTATTTCCTGCACCCTTGCCGATCAAATCAGCTCCCGCTTTGACCAAACTGACCGCGTATCCTTTTTGGCGGCTGCGCAACCTGACAAAAGGGATGTAAAATTCCTGGATCATCTGCTTTACTTTGTCTTTTTCGTTATTTCTCAGGCTACGGTAGAAGTGGAGAGCAAATTCCGGTACGAAATTGAATACCGCCGAAGAATACGTATTCACGCCGATGGACAAATAAGCTTCTGAAATGATCTCTGCAGTGGGCACTCCCCCGATATAAACCAACCGGTCGCCAACGGTTTTTATCGTATCATTCAGTTCCTGCATATTTCCGGTGCCGTCTTTGATGCCGATCAGGTTGGGGCAAGCCTCGGCCAGCCGCTTGATGTATTCGGCGCTGAGTATGCCATTACTGCGGTTGTAATAGATGACCGGTAAAGAAGTATTATCCAGTATTGCTTTGGCGTATTCGAATAATCCGCTTTGGGGACAGCCGGTCAGGTAAGGTGGCATTAACAAAAGTGCATCGATGCCGGCTTCTTCGGCGATGTGTGCGTAAGCGATGGCTTCGGGGATACTCCGGCCGGCGCTGGAAATGACGGGAACCTTAGCCTGTGTAGTGCGGGTGGCAATGCTTACGATCTCCCGGTACTCATCAGTAGATAAAGAAAAGAACTCACCGGTACCTCCGGCAACGAAAATAGCAGAAATATCGTGGCTAAGGAACCAGTTGATCCTGGATTCGTAACCGGCGGCATTGAATTTTCCATCTTCATCGAGATCGGTAAGTGGAAAGGATAAAAGCCCGTCGCTTAAAGCTTTTTTGATAGTGTCGATTGGTAAACTCATGAATGGTTGTTTTAGTCTAAATTTAGCTTAAAATAAGCAATAACCATAGGAGTTTATGGATTAAAATACAAGAGAGCGAAACAAGTCGAAAATCTATTTGAAATTTGGTAAATTACTGAATCTGATATCCCATTTATCATTAAACTGGATTCGTAATCAAAAAACGGAATTGATGAAACTTCTATTTAGAATCTTGGTTTCCCTTATCTTGTTATTCCTGATATTAGCGATTTTTCTGCGGTTAAGATACGGAGGTGGAAAAGAATACCTTGATATTTCAACTGACCCTTTATACGATAAGACCGAGCTAATCGAATTTTTTGCCTATGAAGAACCCATCGGAAATGTAGCTGCTAGCAAAGATACCTCTCAACCTACCCGAATATTTTTTACTATCCATCCTGAAAGCCGGCCTGAGGAAAACCGGCTTATGGAAATTGTAGGACCAGACGCTATCCCTTATCCTAATGCTGAGTATCAACAAAACTTTACGACCATTTTAGGAGTATTTACCGACCAACAAAATCGTTTATGGACCATCGATCACGGCAATCACGGTTTTGCTCCGGTAAAATTAACGGCTTTTGATCTGGCAACTGATGAGGTGGTCCATGAGTATATATTTCCTGCTGAGGTTGGCAAAAAGCTGTCTTTTTTTAATGACTTGTCCGTTTCTCCGGATGGTCAATATATCGTAGTGGCCAATGTGAGCTTTTTCGGCAAAAAACCGAGTATAGCTGTTTATAACCTGGCAACCGGGGAAAGTAGAAATTTACTGGAAGGTCATCCGAGTTTGCGTCATGAAGGCTACGTCCCTGTTACGCCTGCCAAAAAAATGCGGTTCTTTGGTGGACTGGTGGACTTGTTAACGGGCATTGACGGAATTGATTTTAGCCGGGATGGCGAGTATGTGTACTATGCTAGTATGGGGCACAGCGGCTTGTTTCGAGTTTCGACCCACGTTATTACGGATTTTAGTAAAACGGAAGCCGAAGTAGCCGCAGCCGTCGAAAGAGTGGCCGATAAGCCTTTGAGTGACGGCATTCGCACAGATTTTGCAGGTAATGTATACATCACCGATATCGAAAACCAGGGCGTCTACGTGGTGCCCCCTGAAGGTAAGGGTTTTACGCTGATTAAAGATGAACGCATCCGTTGGGCGGACGGCTTGTCTATTACCAATGACGGCACCTTTTATTTAGCAGATAGTGATATCCCTAATCAAATGTTGCAGCGTAAAGCGCACATGGCTGAACATGCGCCTTATTACATTTATAAATTTAAAGCAATTGAACAATGAAATACCTATCAATTTTGACCTTTATGATATTGGGGCATCAGGGAGCTTTTGCAAAAATTGATTTACAGGTTTTATTTCTTTAGTCAAAAGCATTAAGTCCATTTTGCGAAATATATGGATTTCGGGAAAATTTTCTCTGGTTTGGGAATTCTTTCCTGTACTTTTCGGTTATCCTGACCGGCTACATCCGATTACCAAAATCATCCGACCTAATCATGGAAAAAATAACCCTTTCCCAACGGCAAAAACCGTTCTTTGATTCATTCAAAGAAATGGTTAAGTACTGGGCGGCGGCGGCCCGTCCCTATCGCTGGTATTTCCTGGGTATCTACGTTTTTTATGCCATTGGCATTACAGCGGAACATATTCTGGTACCCATTTACTACCAAAAGATCGTCGATAGTATGGTCGTGGAGTCTACGGAACTGGCATCGGACCTGTTGCAGAGTAAATATGCTACTGTACTTCGTTACATTTTTTACGTTGGCATACTCTCTATTACCAGGATCGGTATGTACCGGGTGGGAGACTGGTTTTTCGACCATTTTCGCCTGGGAACCGTTCGCAACCTGGAAAACGGAATGTTTGGCGACTATCTCAAACATGGCCGTAAATTTTTCGTCAATAACTTTGCCGGTGCCTTATTGAATGACCACCGGCAGATGCGGGGTGCTTTCGATGTATTTATGGATTACGGTACGTTCACTTTCTTTTGGTGGGTCATCGTTTTCTTTGGCAGCCTGATTGCATTGTCTTTTATCTTTCCACTGGCAGCGGTAGGCATTATTATCTGGTTTGGCCTGTACTTGATCATTGTTATTCAGGTATCGAAAAAGAAATACGTACACGAGCGGAAATTGGCCAGGCTCAATTCCAGCATGACGGGTTTATTGGCGGATAATCTCAGCAATGCGATGACCATCAAGACTTTTGGTGCCGAAAGACGCGAGCAAAGATATTATGACCAACGCAATGAAGTGCGGCACCGCGCCCGGCATCGTTCCAAATACTGGAGCCGTTGGCGGAATGGTCTGCAAGGTACCATGCTTATTGTGTTGGATGTGAGTGTGTTGTTATTAGGGGCTTACTATTGGATGCAGGGCAAGATCAGCCCCGGGGTGATCGTCCTGTTGCTTTACTACGCAGGAAATATTTCCCAGGAAGTATGGAATTTTTCCCGTATGATCAATTCTATGACCCAGGCGTACGCGGATGCCAATAAGTTCATGGAACACATTCGCATTAGCCCGGATATTAAAGATCCGGTGCAACCAGACCAAAGGCTGGTTCGCAACGGAAGTGTCCATTTCAACAATATCACTTTTGCTTATCCGCAAGGTGCCCGGGTTTTTAATGGGTTCGACTTATTCATTAAAGCAGGAGAGAAAGTGGGCATCGTTGGGCCCAGCGGCTCTGGTAAATCTACCTTGATTACTTTGCTGCAACGACATATGGATGTGCAGGAAGGCAGCATATTAATTGATGGCATTGATATTCGCGACCTGGAGCAATCCTATTTACGATCCAAAATTTCGCTGGTACCGCAAGATCCCAGCTTGTTTCACCGCAGCTTGAAGGATAATATTGCCTACGGAAAACCCGGCGCTACCATGGAAGAGATCATCGCCGCCGCCCGCAAAGCGCAGGCGCATGAATTCATCCTCGAAAGCCCGCAAGGTTACGACACCATGGTCGGGGAGCGGGGCATTAAATTATCGGGTGGACAACGGCAACGGATCGCTATTGCCCGTGCTATTCTTGAAGCGGAATCGGCGCCAATCGTAGTATTTGACGAAGCTACCAGCTCGCTCGACAATAAAGCGGAAAAGGAAATCCAGCAGGCGATAGATGCAGCACTTTCTGAATCAACGCGTACGGGAATTATCATCGCTCACCGGCTTTCGACTTTGCGCAATGTAGACCGGATCATCGTCCTCGATCAGGGACGGATCGTAGAGACGGGTACGCATCGTCAGTTACTGGCCAGGGATGGGTTGTACGCGGAATTGTATCATTGCCAGCGGATGGAAGTGGGGGCTTGAAGTGGAAAATGGCGATAGAAATCCGTGGATATTAAGACGGCATTGGACACGGGAATAAATTTATGGCTTCTCACTAATCAGATGCCGCATCAATTAAACAAAATGACATATAAATATGCATTCCATTTCTAAAGTACCCTTTCAAGAACAGCTTGATACTTTTCAAAAACTTGGTTTTGAATTAAACCCAGGGGTAACAATTGCAGATATTGACCGATGGGGAGGACCTGAAGAATTTGAAAACGATCCCTACTATTTAATGTACATCACCCTCGGACAAACTATTGAAAGAGAACCTTGGACACCTTTGACTAACCGGTGCTGGGATTTCGATACAGAGGCGATCAGTGATCATGGCGATTATGTCAAAATCATCAAAAACCTGGATAGAATCACCAGAGGAGAGTTAACCTTTGAACATATCAAAGACTACGTGGACCTAGAGCAAAGAAAAGCCTGGGTTTCATTTACAATAAACGGAGACTACTATCAGTGGGATCTGGATGTAAACGATGATTGGGTTGATCATGGATTGTTTTCAAATGTTGTTGATTTAACCATGAAGTACAAAACGAAAGGAAAATACACCTATTTTAGCTCCGGAGGCCAAATGATGGTAGTCGGTTATGAGACCCCCGGCAGTCTTAAAAAATTGCAGGAGGCAACTCAACTTAAAATTGTCTGGATGAATTAAAAGTAATAATAAACTACTGCCTCTCACGATTGCTACATGACAAACAACAGCTATCAAGTATTGTCCATACCTTGGGCAAAAGATTGGTTGCCAATGAATAATGCCCCCTCGTTTTGCTTTTACTCTCCCGTAAATTCGATCAAATGCGCACTCACCGTAATCGTTCTTTTGATATAAAAAGGTGGAACCCCGCCAAAATGTTCTTCGGTAACAATATTGACCAAAGCCCTTGAATTGGTCATCAGGTCGGCATTATTGAGCATATCTGCGTAGGCATTAGCATATAATTGCCTGCGGTTAATACCGCCGATGAGAAGGATGTATTCCACCTCGGCGCTGCCGGTTACTCTTTCGATCGTCTTGTAGTTATTGCCGGATAATTCCACCTGCGTGGAACTTTGATTGAGGTTGGCGATCAGTGCATTATTTACCCCGCATGAACTCAACGCCAATAGAGATAATGTAAAAATGGCTATAATCCCTAAGTTTTTCATAGTCCAATATTTTGTGAGCAATGTAAACTAATTTCGATTGTGCTTATAACCATATTCATCACTTAGTAAGGGTGATTTTTATCTTTTAAGACGGCCTCGGTTTGTGATCGCTGTCTGCGGCACTCTTTTCCACAGCTGAAGTCTTAGGTGAGACAAGGGGAGAATCTTTAGGTCAAGCAGGAACCGTCTTGTTTTCAAAAATGTAAAAGAAAAGATACAGAACTTAACTTCAATCAGACATTGCAAAAAATATTGCTCAGGCCCTTCAAGTTCAATTGTCTGCAACCGAAAAAAAATCTTTGGCCCCATGGAACGGATAATCTTCAGGCTTATAAGCTGTATATAGCTGCAATGACAAATAGTTTGGAAAGCGGAGAGAAAGGGTACAGGAAGATTGATTATATAAAGAAGGTTATTCAGTTAGATTCTAATTTTGCTGCTGCTCATGCTTACCTTGGGGAATTGTATTCTTATTCTGCATCTTGGTTTTTTGATCACGAACTGTCCAATCAGGAGGCTTACGAATTAGCAAAAAAAGAGTTTGAAATAGCAATAAGGTTGAATCCATACGAAGAAGCTGCTTTTTTTTCATAGCAATGATTTATGCGGCTGTTCAGGATGAAAATCAGGCCCTGGCATGGCTAGAAAAAAGCGTTAAGGAACAGCCTACTTTCTCACCAAAAATTCCCCATAAATGAGGAGGTATACCCGCCAACTAACCCCATATTTAGGAATATTCAACTACATGTCTGGAATATGCCAGATAAACCGCATGAGAGGTTAACCAAACCTTCATCTTGCTGTTATAACCCTGTTTTCAAATGTACTTTATTTCGAATAATAAATATTTTTATGAAGAAATTCTTACTTTTTTCTAGTCTCTTTTTGCTTTTAACTAGTGCGATAATGGCGCAAGCCGTAATTCGCTTGGTGCAATTCGATCCTTTGCAAGAAACGGTAACTGTCAAAAATGTTGGGAACAGCGCCCTCGATATTACTAACTACCAATTTTGCTTAGGGCCGGGACAATACAATAGTATCAGTAATTATACCAGCCTTACTGGTGATCTGGATTTGAGTGCTGATGAAGAAGTTACCATCGACTTGACCTCTGGGTCACAAAACGTAACCGCTTTACCCGATGCGAACGGCGCCCTGGGCTTGTTTGCTAACACCAGCTTTAGTTCCAATAGTCCGGATGATTTGATCGACTTTGTACAGTGGGGCGCTGGTAACCAGAACCGTGTTGGTCAGGCTGTTACTGCAGGTCGCTGGGATAGTGCGAACAACTTCATTAGCGGGGAACCACCGTATACCTTTACCGGTGATGCGGCGGATGTTGGTCCTGGGTTTTGGGAAAGTACGGTTGATGAAGCCATTACATATATTGCTCAGTTAAGTGGTTCACAGGAAGTATTGCCTGTGAACAGTACCGGCCAAGGTTTGATCGAAGCCGTTTTGGATGGCAATCAACTAACGGTAAGCGGTACTTTTGATCGTTTGATCGGCGATTTTGATACCAATATTGGTGCGCACATCCACATGGGAGTAGCCGGAAAAAACGGAGGGGTCGTTTTGGTACTTTCTCCTACGCTCGACGCTGATGGGAAAGGAGGAAGTTTCGAGGCGGCTAACAATACATTCCAACTGACGCAAGGTCAAATTGATACTTTACAGACCCGGGGTTATTACGTTAACATCCATTCCACCCGCAATCCTTCGGGAGAAATAAGGGGCCAGTTATTGCCCGATGCGGATGCCTATTTTCACGCTAATCTGTTCGGCAGTAGTGAAGTACCGGCCGTGATGTCGCAAGGAGCAGGAAGTCTTTTGTTTGAATTGCACGACGATACGCTGATTGCTACGGGTAGTTGGGCGGGATTGTCTTCACCTATTGCATTTGCTATCGGCGGTGGAGCACATATTCACCAGGCACCGGCTGGTCGGAATGCAGGCATTGCTTTTCTTTTGAATTTTAGCGCCGATATGGATACTTTGGGCGCAATTCTTGACGCAAATAATGTATTTGTTTTAAATGCAGACCAACAAGCGGCCCTGCTTAATGATGAGTTTTACATAAATATCCACTCCGAAAACTTTACCGGAGGCGAATTGCGCGGACAGGTATTACCGTTGAGCGTAGCGAGATTCATCATTGAATTGAGCGCCAATCAGGAAGTATTACCACAATTGAGTTTTGCCCACGGGAAAATGGTTGCTTCATTGGATGCAAATAACAACTTGACGCTTAGCGGAACTTACAACGAGCTGGAAAGCGATCTGAATGTCGATATTGTCGGCGGTGCTCATATCCACGGTGCACAAGCCGGAGAAAATGGCGGTATAAAATTCGTACTCACGCCCAGCCCTGAGGATAATCGCAACGGCACTTTTAACACTGTAGATAATACCTTTACCTTAAACGAAGGACAAGTTGATTCTCTACTGGCTCGTCAGTTGTACGTGAACATCCACAGTCTGGATATTCCATCCGGAGAATTGCGCGGACAAGTTTTACCGGAAGCACAGATCTATTTTCTTGGTCAGTTAAGTGGCGCACAGGAGGTACAACCCGTCATCAGCCAGGGTAGCGGTACAATTATTACGGAATTACTAGGTACGAACCTTACCTTTACCGGAAGCGTCCGCAATATCAATTCCGGTATCAATACGAATATTTTAGGCGGAATGCATTTACATACCGGAATGGCGGGTGAAAACGGGCCAGTAGAGATTCCCTTAAACATTAACACCCTCAATGGGGGCACAGCTGCAGACCTTTTGGCTACTGATAACCAATTTGCGGTTACGCAGGGTTTAATTGATACGATCAGGCGTCGCGGCACCTACTTCAATGTACATTCCTTTGCCGTTGGCTCGGGAGAGGTACGTGGTCAGGCGCTGCCGTTTAGCCGGGCTAATTTTTACAGTAATCTGGCCGGTTCGCACGAAATACCCGCCCAGAATTCAACTGCTTTTGGTGTGCTTACTGCTGAATATACCGGTAATACACTCGTTATTTCGGGTAGTTTAGACGGTTTGAGCAGTCCCATCGCTACGGAAATCTTAGGCGGTGGTCATCTTCATCTGGGCGATGCCGGTACTAATGGTCCGGTGAGTATTCCCCTTAACCTGAATATTGGAAGCGGCATGATGGGGACTAAGCTAATGGCTGCTGATAATGCATACGATGTTACCACGGGGCAATTGGATTCTATTCGCAATCGCCAGACCTATTTCAATTTCCATACCGCCAATTTCCAAAGCGGTGAAATTCGGGGTCAGTTATTGCCTTATGCCCAATCGGTATTTACGACCAGTCTTTCCGGAGATAATGAAAACCCGGCCGTAGCCAGTACTGGAACGGGAGGGATGAAATTCGAATTAGTGGGCAACCAACTGAAAGCCTCCGGTAGTTTCGCAAATTTAAGCAGTGATTACAATATGGATATTGGGTCTCATATTCATTTCGGTGATGCTTCCCAAAACGGACCGGTTTTAACGCCATTTGCCATTGAGCTGGATCCTTCGCAGAGAGCCGGTGCTTACGCAGCGGACCAAAATGTATTCGATTTAACGGAGGGTCAACTGGATACCTTGGTAGCGGGCGGTTTGTATGTCAACATTCACTCTGTCGATTCACCTTCGGGGGAACTTCGCGGTCAGATCTTGAATGATGCCAACCAATTTCCGATCGGAACCATGGTCTTTTCACCAGAAGATAATGCGGAGGTCACTCTTGATGGCCTGGACACACCTTTTGAAGCACTTTGGATGCCAAGTGTTGATCCTGATGACAATCTGCAAGTGTACGATTTTGAATTAGGATTGGATACGGCCTTTACATTGACCCTATTCCGCAGTGAGCAGGGGACGGATACGCTTTTCGCGACAACTTTCGGCGTTGTAGATACCCTTTTGGCCCAAAATGGAGTTGGAGCGGGCAATTCTATTTCTATTTTCCACCGGGTTGTTAGCTCCGACGGAAGTGTGCAAACTGCTGGTCCTTCAAAACGCATCACCTTGACAAGAGATGAAACAACAGCGGTGAATACCAAGTTCCAGGATGCCATTAGCTGGGTACTTAGTCCAGTTCCTTTCCGCGATCAATTGGTTATGAATATCAATGCTGATCTATCGGGTAATTCCAGAAGCGTGATTTACAATCAGAACGGTCAGGCGATCTTTACCCGTCAATTTCAATTGAACAAAGGACAAAATACCTTGAATTTTGAGCTGTCGGAGTTAAGCGCCGGATTTTATGTGGTAGCACTCTTTATTGAGGGGGAGTTGGCTGGATTCCAGAAAGTTGTTAAGGAGTGATTGGTGAATGGCAAATACTTAATTTCTAAGCGTACTTAGTTGAGCTAAATACTTTAGAATCAAATTCAAAAAGGCACAGATAGGAGCGTTTCTCTTCATTCTGTGTCTTTTTAGTAAAAGATATTGGCTGGAGCTGTATCATCATAAGTCAACACCAAGACGATAAGGCCAAATAATTTACCGCAAAGTGCACAAAGAAGCACGAAGAAAAAAAATCCCTACCTGCGATGCCGCAAGGCAGGCAGGTTTGCGTGCCTTTGCGTTCTTTGTGGTGATTAATTTTGCCATTGTTTTTTAAGGCTTACTTTTGATATAACCTCATTGTCTTTTTTCCTACATTCGCCACAAATAGCTAGCCTTAAAAAAGAAACTACTTTTACGCCGTCTAAAGTGGTCAACTTCCCGATAATTCCTCAGGCTTGGATTCCATTCCTGGTGATCGTATAATGCTCCGTAGCCAAAATGGACCACCGTACCCGGAATAAGGGTGAAGGAAGCGAGATAATCCGTAAATAGGTCTTTTGCTCTGGTGTCGTATTCCAGAATGGCGCGCAGAAAAAAGAATTGATTGAGTTGAAAAATATTGCGAGCCCGGATGATGGTGCGGTCAAACTCCTTAATTCCATCAGATTCTCGAGTGAAGTTGGAATACAACATCGTCCATACGGAGCTGAATTGATCGGAAGCCTGCCAATTGAGATTGGCGGACAAGTCAATTCCTCTACCACTGTATGGCAATAGATCTTCCTCGAAAATATACCGGATCTTATTCGATTTCATGAAGTTGAGACCCAGTTGCAACCTTTTGTTGACTTGACTGGAGGCAGTGGCATTATACTGATTGCGGTTGAATTTTATGCCCCGGAATATTTCATCTCTCAAGGCAAAACCTACCCCGATGGTCGTACTGCGTATCCAACGGGTACGGAAGGTATAGCCGTAGTTTTTTTCCCAAAGGCCACTGGGATGATCGTAAGTTTGAGCGATGGTAAACTGGTTGTCGATACGATTCAGGATTTTTGACTCGGGATAAATTTTAGGGTTAGCAAAAAACGAATATTCAGTCATTCCCGTTCTGCCGACAAAACCGACGGCAGTACTGAAGTCCTGGGATAAATTAACCACCTGGGCCTGGAAGGTGAAGTTGCGTTGGTCTTTGGTGTATTGCAGTAGGGAGGCAGATTCGTGCCTGGTATCTGGTTCGGAGGAAAGTTTCGTAAATGAATTGATCAAATGAGTGGAAATAGTACTGGATTGGCTTAATCTGATGGTACCATCTATCCCAGCTACGTCATTGGCACTTTCTTCGGAAGCCCGGCGCGTATAGATGCCACCAATAAAGCTATCTCCCTTGAGCGCACGAATGAAACGGCCAATGTAAACCTGATCGTTTTTATTCTCTTCTTCATTTAATTGGTTCGTGTTATCCGAAGCGAAAATGGTAGCAAACCGATTTTTGGATCCAATTTTACCTGAAAATTTAAAGGCCGCATCCGGATCTACAATTGTTCGGGTATTAACCACTGCCCTTAATCCATCACCACCCATTCCCGCTACGTTGAACATTTCGCTTCCTTCCAGAAAGAATAGCCGTCTTTCCGGAAAGAGGACAGCGAAGCGCAGGTTGTCTTCAATTTGGCTGGCATCGGATTCTACCTGGCTAAAATCCGGATTATAAGTTGCGTCCAGTACTAAGTCGGAAGAAATACCCCATTTTCCTGTTAAACCAATTTCTGTTTTACCACCCGTTTTGTGTTTTTCTCCTTCTGCGAATGTGCGTCCTTCTCCGTAGGTGACGGCGGGTAATAACTCCAATAAAGTATTAGGCTTCAGCCCTTCGTATTGAAGGGGCATGGATTGGATTAAAAATGCAAATCCTTTATCCGGATCCATTGGGGGATAGGTAGCTTGCATGGATAAACGACTGATTTTCCTTTCGAAGATAACTCCCATATCCACTAATCCTTTCCTCACGGAATAACGGATGCTTTTGAGCGGGATTCTCACTTCTACCGTGTAACCTTCGTCGTGAATGATGGCTTTACTGTACCAAACAAAATCTGCACCTGCATCTTCTACGCCGTTACTGTAGCGGGTATCCATTTGTATTCCGGAGGGGTTGATGTACAACGCATACAGCGATTGGTGATCATTGTAAGAATCTAAATTGATGCATACCCAGTCATCGTTCCGGATCTTATCTCTTTGTGCCAGAGAGGTTTTAATAAGGTTGGGTTTGTCCTCGCATTTGAAACCAAAGTACAGGTTATCTTCGTCGTAAGCCATGACCACTTCCGTTTTAAATCCTAAAGGTTTTTCAAAATCCGGAACGAAGGTTCTAAAGCCAGTTACGCTGGGAGCTGTTTGCCATATTTCATCATCCAGTTTTCCATCTAATACGGGTGGAACGATGACTTTAACCGGTTTAACGGGATCAACAGCTGCAAAAGAAGGGATACATATCATGCAGAACAAAGCATAAAGAATGGTCTTTATCCAGGCTAGTTTAAACATATCATGGCATTGAAAAGGTGCAAAATTCTAATGAAGTTACGGTTTCCTGGGAAATTCAGGTGTACTAAGCAACGACGTTGCTCCGAGCAACGTCGTTGCTTAGTACACCTAACACCTCACCTAATCCACCCAACTGACGCCCCCCGGACATTTTCGAAAACCCAGTATTCACGAGCCTTTCACTCGTTGTGATACATTTGCAATACTTCCGTGATCCTCTTGCAATACCTCAATATTAATATTGTACAGATCGAAATTTTCACAAAACAATATTAATATCATGAGGTCAATTATTTACCTATTTACTTTTTTACTTTCTTTTGGAAGTATCCTTATGCTTAATGCGCAACCTACTTTTTTTAAAGTTAAGGTCGAGAACGTAGGCCAGGCTTTTCCATTCACCGAAAGTGGGGTTTTCAATACCCCCGTAGGTTCAGATGCGCCCGGACCATTGTTACCTGGGGGAGCCTACGAATTTAATTTTGATGCTGCACCGGGTAGTTACCTTTCTTTTGCTACGATGTTCGTGCAGTCAAATGATTTATTTTACGCACCTTCTGAGGCCGGAATTAGTTTATACGACGATATGGGTAATCCGGTGACGGGAGATTTGACTAGCCAATTGCTGTTATGGGATTCCGGTACCGAAATCAACCAAGTACCCGGAGAAGGAGCCGATCAAGCGCCTCGACAAAGCGGCCCGGATGCCGGAGCTGAAGATCCCGATAACACGGTAAGGGTAGTTAATGACGAATTTGCTTACCCCGAAGCGGAAGAAGTGATCCGATTTACCTTAACGCATAATGGAGGAACCTCCTTTTCAGCTACTATCGAAAATGTTTCTACTTCAGAGACTTTAATGCTCAGCGATGGTTCTACCGTAGCCATTCCGCTTGCACCAGGGGTATTTGTAGTACATACGGATCCGGCACCATTGTTTTCAGAAGGTATGCCAGATCGTGGTGAAGGATTAGAGGCCATCGCTGAAGACGGCGATGCCAGTCAGTTATTAGAAGTAGTGCAAGCTCAAACGGGGGTAACGGCAATTTTATCTCCTGGTGTTTTTGTAGTACATGCAGATGATGACCCCATATTTACCGTTGGAGAGATGGATAGAGGAGAAGGATTAGCAGCTATCGCCGAAGATGGCAATCCTGGTATGTTGGCGGCAGTACTGGCGGAATCTGCAACAATGACCGGCGGTGCCTTTGCCGTTCCTGTTGGTGGTAGTGGTCCCGCTCCGGTATTGCCGGGAGGCGCTTATGAGTTTGTAATAGCTTCCGGTCCTACGGGCAAATTATCCCTTGCAACCATGTTCGTACAATCCAACGACCTGTTTTACGCACCCGGCGGAATGGGCATTGCCTTGTTTAACGAGGATGGAATACCCGTAGAGGGAGATGTTACCGATCAGGTAGATTTGTGGGATGTGGGATCGGAGTTGAACGAAATTCCAGGCATTGGTTTAAACCAGGCACCCCGGCAAAGTGGTCCGGATACGGGCGAGGCAGATCCAGATAATACCGTGCGACTGGTAAACGATTCCTTTATGTATCCCGATGATGAATCGGTTATACGTATAACCTTAGAGCCTATTGAAAGTACTCAATTTACCGTAAGAGTGGAGAATGTATCCACTGCCAGTACCTTATCTACGGGAGACGGTAATACTGTTCCGGTACCGCTTTCTCCTGGAGTATGGGCCTTGCACAGTTCGCCGGCGCCATTATTCACTGTGGGTGCACCTGACCGTGGTTTTGGTTTGGAAGGGATAGCCGAAGATGGAGATGCTGCTATGTTGAATACTATTCTAGCCGGTAAAATGGGC
>CAZHNG010000045.1:0-27044 GCA_964533785.1 uncultured Saprospiraceae bacterium
CTCATTGTTCATTGCACCCATTGCTCATTGCACTCATTTCTCATTGTTCATTGTTCATTGTTCATTGCACTCATTGCTCATCGTTCATTGCTCTGAAATATTTACACTAATGATAAGAAAATCTCTTTTTGGGTTACTTTATTTACTGTTATCGTTTCAAATCGTTCAGGCTCAGATTCCGGCTAATCCGATCGGGATCAATCCGCCCGGTTTGAAATGGCGCCAGATCAATACGGATAAAGTGCAGGTGATCTTTCCGGCGGGATTAGAGGATGAGGGCAACAGAGTTACTAATATCGTTCATTATTTATGGGACAACCACGATAGCTCGGTGGGGGACAAAGAGGGGAAGGTGAGTATCTTATTGCAAAATCAGGCGGCCATTTCCAATGGTTTTGTGACGGTCGGTCCTTTCCGGTCGGAATTCTATATGACTCCTCCTCAGTTCGATGTTACCTCGGACTGGCTTGATATTTTAACCATCCACGAGTATCGGCACGTCGAACAATTTGTAAATTCAAGAAAAGGCATTACCAATTTCGCAAGGAAAACCCTTGGTTCATGGGCTTGGGGAGGATTTATGGCCACTGCCCTACCCCGTTGGTATTTCGAAGGAGATGCCACTAGTATGGAAACCATATTGACCGCTTCCGGCAGGGGGCGTTTTCCCGCCTTTAACATGGAGTATCGTTCTTTGGTGCTGGGGGATCAATACTACGATTATGAAAAAGCCAGCGCTGGTTCACTGATCGACTTTGTACCGAACTGGTATCGATTGGGTTATTACCTGACCAGCTATGCCCGCAAAGAATTTGGAGAAGAAATATGGTCAAAAGTTATAGATGATGCGGTGCGTTATAAGGGCTTATTTTATCCTTTTAGCCGCAGCCTTGAAAAACATACTCAATTGACTACTAAAGAATTATATGAAGAAGTAAGAAACGAAATGGATAGTGTCTGGAAAAATAGTGTGGCTTTAAGGCAGGCTTCCCTACCGGGTGATATCGTCAATCAACAGGATAAAAAAACAGTTATCAATTACAACAACCCCATTATTGTACCAGATGGCGGGCTTATTGTTCAAAAAAGCGGTTACAATGAGTTGCCTGCTTATTACTACATCGACGAAAACGGAGAAGAGACGAAACTGACGGAAGCGGGGGTACTGCTCGACCGGGAACTTTCTACGTTATCCTTCGCCGATGGAAAGATCTGTTGGGCAGAGCTGGCTTTTCATCCGCGTTGGCGCAATAAAACCTATTCAATTATTCGCTACTTCGATTTAAATTCAAAAATCAAGTATAAATTAACCCAACAAACAAGATATTACTCCCCGACTTATTCCCCCGATGGTACAATGATAGCAGCCATCGAAATATCGGAAGAACTTGACTATCGAATTGTGATCTTAAACGCAGAGACCGGCACCGTGATCCAAACTTTGCCAAATCCCCAAAATACTTACTTTGCCCATCCGCAATGGACGGAAGACCAGGCATCCATTATTGTCATTGCGAAACAGAACGAAACGCATCAATTGCGGCAAATCAGCATTGAATCGCGTGAAGTGATAGCGTTAACTCCCGCCCTTCCTTATGCCCTGAGTCATCCTTTCGTGCAAAGAGACACCGTTTACTTCTCTGCCGCCTACGGAACCATTAATAATATATTCGCCACAGCACTGAACCAAAGTGGTATTTACCAGGTAACTAACAGTGTGTTAGGCGCCTTTCAACCAAGCGTGTCAACAGGTAGCAATGAACTGGCCTATAGTGAATTTTCGTCTACCGGCTACAATGTACGAAAGCAAAGCTTAGCATTTTCCGAATGGAAAGCCTTTTCACCAGAACGACTTCAGCCTGATTATATCTATTTGGAGCCATTAGTTCAACAAGAGGAAGGGGAAAGTATTCTTTCCGCTGTTCCCGACAAGCAATACGAAGTAAGAAAATTCAATAAATGGAGTGGCTTGATCAATCCGCACAGCATTTTGCCTTTCCTAAACCCACCGATCATAGGAGCAAGCATCCTTTCTGACAATAAATTTAGTACCCTTTCGGCACAAGCAGGGGCGTTTTACAACCTCAATGAAGAAGAATGGACTTTATTGGGGGAATTAAGTTACGCAGAATTCTTTCCCGTTATTAATTTGAATTACCGTCGCTCCGGTCGTTCTGCGAATTTCTATAATTTTGATCAGATCAGAGATACCAGTGTGGTAGCTACCCTTTTTAACGAGGAATGGGTGGAAGATGATTTCAGTGCCGGGGTTAATATTCCACTTAATTTTTCCCAAGGTAACCAGACAAATCAGTTGAATGTTTTTGCGGACTATCATTTGATACAGACCAGCTCCGAGGGTAATTTTTCGGATCTCCAGCGTTGGAGAAGGGATACCCTAAATGGTCCGGTAGCGGCTATTTCTAATTTTGCGGCTCTGGAAAGTCCGGTTTTAGCTGATGAAAATTTTCAGGCCCTGGAGTTAGGCTTGCGGTTTTTTAGTTTAAAAAGATTGACCCGGCAACACCTGCGTTCGCGCCTGGGAGTTGTTTTAGATGCAAACTACCGGACATTGCTCAATGGAGGGCCATTTTCCGGCGATGTGCTTTTGCTGAGGGGAGATCTTTATCTGCCGGGGTTGTCCAAGAACCATAGTCTATTGATCAATACCGCCTACCAGAAGTCCCGGTTCTTGGACAATTACAAGTTCTCCAACCGGTTTTTTTATCCCCGCGGGCATGACGTCTCGGAGAGCGATGAGATCTTCAAGGTGGGTTTAAATTATGCATTGCCCTTGTTATATCCGGATTGGGCACTTGGTGGTCTTGCATTTTTAAAAAGGATCAAAGCGAATTTTTTCTTCGATTACGCCAATTTAAATACGGGCTTTCCCTTCGGACCTGAATCGATATTAAATAAAGATATTGGTTCTGCGGGGATTGAATTAACTTTCGATGTAAGAGCACTGCGGTTGGTTGAAATTGATTTTGGGGTGCGTTACAGTTATTTGGTAAAAACGTTACAAGAAGGACAGCAGAGAAATCAATTTGATTTTCTTTTGATCAGTATCACAGAATAATTGGATCAGAATTTTCATATTAAAAAAAAGTAATTATTTTTGCCCCCGTGGCAAATAAGCTATACCCCATGACAATTCATTTGACTTTCCACAATAATTATCATTATCTCAGATAATCCTACATTGAACTTTTATTCGACCTAAAATTTCTCCAGTTTTCAAAACTGAAAATTGCAACTATTTTTTGACTACTTATGGATATCCGGAGTAGAGTTGTCAGTAAATGTTACTGCTCTGATCCGGTATTGTTGATAGCAAGATATCTTCCCCAGTTGAAGTGATAACATTAGACTTGTTCAGCGGGATCATCAAACGGCTACAAGCGGCATCCGCCTCAGGCGGACTGCACTTCGTTAATCCCGCAATTTCTGCGGGACGCTGATGCTTTGGCATCACCTACGTTTTTTGCCTCGTTCAGCATAAAATTTGCCTCGCTTTCGCTCGTTCATGACCCACCGAACAAGTCTATTTAATTGCAAGTAAGTAAATGAGATGCCAGGAATAATCCGCCTTCCGGATAAAGTCGGCGGGTGTTCAGCATCTAAGACCTCATTCAAAACACGCTATACAATTTATCTAAAACAGTTAGACGAGTAATGAGTATGAAAATTTTTACAGCAAGGTACGCTTCTATTTGGGGATTATTATTCAGTTGTTGGACTCTTGGGATGGGGCAAGCGCCGTCCGTTCAGGACTGTATCGGGGCAATTCCGGTTTGCCAAAAGATATATACGGAAGATAATACATACCGGGGCAATGGTAATATTTTGGACTTTGAGGCTGGGTTGATTTGTATGGATGTGGAACAAAATTCGGTATGGTATACCTTTCAGGTGGATCAGACGGGGCAGTTTGGATTCTTGATCACTCCCCGAGACCTTAACGATGACTACGATTGGGCCCTTTTCAATCTCACCAATGCGACTTGTGATGATCTTTATAATAACCCGGCTGCTTACGTAGTAAGTTGCAATGCTGCCGGCGGGGATGATTGCCACGGACTTACCGGGGCAACAGGTGATACTCAGTATAATATCCAAGGTGCTAACTGTGGTCTATTTCCCCCTAATGTAAGCCAAGGCCTGACTGCCCTGAACGATTATATCGAGGTAGAGGCGGGGAATGTTTATGCGCTATGTGTTAACAACTGGAATATCAATAGGGGTGGTTCCGGCTATACCATCGACTTTGGGCATTCAACGGATATTGGCATTTTTGATGAAACGCCCCCTGAAGTAGTTGAAATGGATTTGGTCAATGAGTGCAGCGGTGATGAGATTGGTGTTCGTTTCTCGGAAAGAATTCAGTGCGCGACTATTTCAGCAGACAATTTTGCCCTGGATGGCCCCGACGGCAATATTCCCTTAACTCTTTTTTCACAGGAATGTGAGAACGGTTATCAATACAGCGATTTTTTTATCTTAAGATCCGAAATTCCGATTGAATCTTCCGGCTCTTATACTTTAACCGTTGACTTGAATGGTACTACCGAAGCGTTGGATCTGTGCGATAATCCGGCTTTACCAAACGAATTTGTCATTCCCAATCCCATTGATCCGCAGGTGGTGGATTTAGGCCGGGATGTCACCATGTGTTCCGGCGAGAGCTATACCATAGAAGCAGGAGATGGTTTTTCGGACTATAGCTGGAGTACCGGCAGTACGGCTTCTTCCATATCTGTTGATGAAAGCGGCACCTATAGCGTAACGGTCACCACGGAATGCGGTGAGGTAACGGATGAAATATTGGTTAATTTCAATGACGGACCTCCCTCGATTAATCTAGGTGCTGACCGGTTATTATGTCCCATGGACACTTTTACCCTGGATGTTACGACTCCCGGTGCGACCTATTTATGGCAGGACGGTTCCAATCAGCCCGTTTACGTAGTTACCCTCACGGGAACTTACGCGGTGACCGTAACGACGGGTTGTGGGGAATCCAGCGACCGCATCACCTACAATTACGGAGAGCCTAATCTGCTCTTGGATCTTGGAGAAGACCAAAAAATATGTGCTTCTGATGAAGGTATTACGCTAAATGCTATGATTACCCAAGATGATTATGCGGCATACCTTTGGAATGACGGATTGACCGAAGCCAGCCGTTCTGTAACGACCCCAGGAACCTATTCCGTAACGGTAACAACGGACTATGCTATCGTTAGCGATGAAATCATCATCGATGTTGAAGAAGAAGGAGATAACGATATAGATTTGGGTGAAGATCTAGCGATTTGTCCTGACGAGACAATAACGCTTGATGCCACCACCTCCGGTGCCATCTACCTCTGGCAAGATGGCAGTAACAACCCTACTTTTTCGGTTGCAGAACCAGGAATTTATCAGGTTACCGTTACTACTGATTGTTCTGTGAGTTCTGACACCATCGAGGTTACTGCCCTTGCCCCCCCTTCTTTGGAACTAGGCAATGATACCACTATTTGCGTTGGCGGTTCGGTAATGCTCGATGCGGGGATCGATGCGGCCGGAGCGACCTATTTGTGGCAGGACGGATCACAGGGTACGACTTTAAACGTGACCGAACCAGGTGTTTACTCGGTAACGGTGACCGATATTTGCGGAGAACGGACTGATGATATATTGGTGGACTATACACCGGATCTAATGGTAGATATGTGGGAAGATACGGTAGTATGCCAGGGGGAAGCATTGGCTTTATCCGTAGTTGGAAATGCCAATCGCTTTTTGTGGTCCGACGGATCGACGGATACGGTTCTTGTCGTTGACCAGCCGGGATCGTATTCGGTAACGGCCGGAAATGGTTGTGAAGAGACGACGCTCATGATCGACGTAGGAGAATGCGTCACTTGTAAGTTCTACGTTCCAAATGCCATTTCTCCGAATGGCGACGGCAACAATGATGTATTCATGCCCTACTCCAGCTTTGAATGCCCCATCCAGGATTACCAGTTACAAGTTTATGATCGCTGGGGTGCTTTGGTCCACGAAACCACTTCCTTAGAAAAGGGATGGGAAGGATTTGTCATGACGGGTGAGGAAGCGGATGCGGGTACGTATGTGTACCAGATCAATTTGAATGTTTTGGAGAATGGCCAGTTGAAGCCGGTGAGTTTGAGCGGAGGAGTAACCTTGTTGCGATGAATGGAGCGGCGCAACAAGTAGTGAAATGAAACTACAGTGGAAGCGGCCCGCGGCTATTTCCTGTAATGTCCCGTTTACCCGTTTACAGCCAACCTGGCTAATTCCCACCAGTCTGTTTGAGTAAGATCGTAAGGTGCCTGATGCTTGTGATCAGAAAAAGCTTAAATGGGATTTGTACTCATCATCGCCTCTTCCACTTCTTCTGACTTTTTCTCTCTAAACAATAGCGCAAAAATGATGAATACGACCGCCGCCAATATTGCCGGCACCAACCAAACCGCAGTCCAGTTATGAGCGATTACTTCGTTCTCCGCGTTGGTGATTTCATATTGAGCGACTACATTTCCCGCCATGATTGACCCAATATACATTCCGATCCCATAAGTTACCAACATGATCAAGCCCTGTGCACTGGACCGGATGCTTTCTGCGGCTGTATTATCAACGTATATCTGACCGGTAACAAAAAAGAAATCATAGCACAATCCATGAAGAAATAGTCCCAAATAAAGCATGAAAACCAATTCATCGTTATTACCGTAGGCAAATAATAAATACCTGGCTACCCAGCAAAACATTCCGATCAGGATCATTTTCTTCACCCCCAGCCGGATAAAGAAAAAGGGCATCAATAACAAAAACAGGATCTCCGCACCTTGACCCAAAACCGCCATTTTCCCCGCTGCATTAACCATTCCTCCTTCGTTCAGAAATAGATTGGTAAAGGCATAATAGAACGACAACGGTATGGAAATCAACAAGGAGCTAATGATCAAAATGGCAAATGAGCGTTCTCTCATCAGTTTAAGCGCGTCGAGCCCAAATAATTTGGCAACATTGACTTTTTCTCCTTTCGCCTTGGGTGGGGTATGTGGTAGGAAAAAGGAATATACCCCCATTACCAATGATGCTCCGGCACCGATCAAAAGCGGGATATTGGTGTTTTCAATCTGTAGATTTCCAATTATTAATCCCGCAACGATCCACCCAATGGTACCCAATACCCGGACACCCGGAAATTCTTTCCCCGGGTCACTCATTTGGAAAAAAGCTACCGCGTTGGCAATGGCAAGGGTAGGCATGTAACACAAGGAGTACAATAGCATTATCCAATAAAAAGGAGCCGGATCGGTTATCGTAGAAGCAAAATACAACAATAAGGCACCGATCAGATGAGAAACGGCAAGGACCTTTTGGCCCGGGAAAAAGCGATCCGCCAATGTTCCCACCAAAAGTGGTGCAATGATCGCTGCTAAATTGACGGTACTGTAAATACTGCCGATAGCGACCCCGTCAAAATCAATTTCGCCTAAATAGGTGCTCAATGTAACGTACCATGCTCCCCACACAAAAAACTGCAGGAACATCATTAAAGAAAGCTGAAACCTGATGCTTCGATTCATAATTTAAAGTGTGTTTTCGTTTTGTCGAACGTTAAGATACAAATTTGTATCAATACTGGAATTTCAATCCTCCCAATATCCACCTTCCCGGCATGGGAGCGCCTAAAATATCCTGATAAACTTCATCGAATAAATTATGTACCTGAAAATTGAGCGATAAATGCTTCCACACCCGGTAATTCACACGCCCGTGCCAAACCAGATATTGTTCCTCCAAACGGCTGTTGATGGCCAAAGCTGACCGCTCGTTCCTTACTTTGTATAAGCCATTGATAAACAAGTTGAAACGTCCGGTTTCGAATCCAATATTGGTGGTGATCAAGTGCCGGGCGTGATTGGATATGTAAACGGAAGTTACCCCGTCATCATTTTGGGTATCTAACCAGGTGTAGCCTGCGTTTAAGATGATCGCAATATCATCGCTGATGGTCTTTTTGTAGTTGCTTTCCACTTCAAAACCAAAGGTTTGTACATCCTCCACATTGCGTGCGTAGAAATAATCAGCTCCTTTCTGCAGATTTTCGTCATTAAATATGCCTGCCTGATTGGTCAAAGCATAATCGATAAGCCGGTCTGAGAAACGCACAAAACTTGTTGCCGACAATCGCCAGCCGGAAGCAGGGAAAAGATCACCACCGATATCAAAGGACCAACTTTGTTCTGCCTGCAGATTAGGATTACCCAGGTTACGGCCCGGAGTCAACGGACCTGGCAGATTATTAGAAACGTAACGTTCGGTATAATCAGCAGCCCGGATACTCCTGCCCATTGTACTGCGCAATACGTAAGCCGGCTTAACCAGTGATAGATTGAATTGAGGACTTAGTTCCCAGCCATAATTCTCATCGTAGTCCAGCCGCAAACTGCCCTGCAGGTTCCAGTCATTTGCTATTTTAAATGCACTGGTAAAAAAACTACCGAAGTGCCAGTCTTCATGATTACCGCGGTCGTTGCTTTCAATTTGCCGTTGATCCGCCTGAAATCCCACATTCCAACTCAAGCGATCATTGGCAACCCGGTAGTGATTCAATTGGAAGTTGAGCAACTGGGTCGTATGGTTGTTGCCGGTAAAAGCCGGGTTGAAAATGAATTCGTCGGTATTGCGTTTATAGGCTGCATCAAACGTAGTTTGGCCGTTCGATCGTTCATTCGCGATCCTCAAGTGATTCCAGAAATTGGTCGTTTTTTCGACCGATTGATCAAATGGGCTGCTGGTGTAAAAATAACGTGCACTGAAATCGCGGTAATCATAGGCGGAACGAAAACTCATCCTCCATTGATCCCGCAAAGGTGCACTTAATGCTACCGTAATATTTTTAATATCAAAATAATTATTAAAAGCTTCGAGCGTGGTCGTGTCGTTCTCCGCTACGAAATTCTGTTCGGCAATGGTTTGTCCGTCTGATTTATTGATAGAACCCGCTACACTCCATTTCAGTCCCTTTTCATTTTGCCGGGAGAACCCGGCTTGTCCGTTGATCAGATTTTCTTCACCGTAATTCAAGGATACTTCAGCTTCCGACTTATCCTGGTAGGCCGTCCGGGCAAAAGTTTTGGTGATGATGTTAATGACCCCTCCTACGGCATCCGGGCCAAAGCTTGCCACAGCCGGACCACGCAGTACTTCTATCCGGTATATATCCGGTGCCGGAATGGGAATGTAGCCGTTAAAATGGGCCGTTAAGGGGTCATTCAACCGCATCCCGTCAACCAGCACCAACACCTGCGTAAAAGTACTTCCCCGCATACTGATATCCGACTGAGCGCCGAACGCATTACGACTTTGCACCTCAATACCCGGAACGTACCGTAGTACTTCATCAAGCGATACAACAGCTTGATTTTTAAGTGCCTGTTGATCGATTACCGTTACGAAACGCCCCGTTTCTTTGATCTTTACCGGAACGCGGCTAGTGGCAATAACCACCGTATCTAAAGGACTGATCGAATCCTGGGAATAGGATAGGAATGGAATGAAAAGGATAAGACTCGCAACACCACAACAGATAGCTCTCATGAACGTCAGATTTAATTAGTCGGCAAACATAGAAAAAAGTTCCATTATTCCAATTCAAGGTATATCTTTCGGGTATGAATATGGCGACTAAATGGCCCATAGGTACCTTTATTAATATGGCCACTGTATTGGTGGGTAGTACTATCGGTGTGCTACTACAACAAGCCTTTCCCGAGAACATTAAGGCGATCACTTTTCAGGCCATCGGTCTGGGCACGCTGTTAATTGGCATTATGATGAGTCTGAAATTACCCCCTGATTACATTTTACTGCTCATTTTCAGCCTAATCATCGGGGGGATTACCGGAGAACTCATTCACCTTGATCTGATGCTGGAAAACGCCGGTGACTACGTTAAGCACTTGCTCAATATCGGCAGCAGTACTTTTACCGAAGGATTATTGACGGCTTTTATCATTTTCTGCGTGGGGTCGATCACCATAGTGGGGGCTATTGAAGAAGGCGTTCAGGGAAAGCGCGATCTATTGATCATCAAATCATTACTGGATGGTATTACTTCTATCGCACTGGCCTCTACCTACGGGATAGGAGTGCTGTTTTCGATATTCCCCATGCTGATATTACAGGGAGGGATTACGGTATCAGCCCGTCGGGCCAGGCATTTTTTCAACGAAACGGTGATTGCGGTGATGAGTTCGGTCGGAGGATTGTTGATCATTGGGATCGGGATCAATTTGTTACGGATTGGGGAAATTAATATTGAGAATCTTTTGCCGGCTTTGGTTTTTGCCAGTGCCGGGGCGTGGGTTTGGCCTTTGTTTACAAAAAACCATCGGAATATTTAAAGCCAAGAGGTCATCAAAAAAATAATTTAGGGTGCTACTTCATTAATGGAATGGGACAGCCTATTTATAATCGAGACTTACTAGACAGAAGGCTCTGCTTAATAATAGTTGATTCTTCCAATCGCTGCTGCTCGGATCTTTGTTCGATCGACTTCTTTTTTTCAGAAGCTTTGACCTTTTCAAGCCGGCGTTCTTTTTCAATACGCCATTGGAGAACATTTGGTGTCGTAATTTCATTGTCAATAGAACGTTGGAGTTGTTTTTGGTTTATCATTCCGGCGAGATTGATGCCAATGATCATACCTGCCACCATGACGCTCAAAACTATTATTTTGTGATTTTTCATGCCCAATTAGTGTTGTTGATTTGTTATTGTGTTCTAAAGTTACGTAGGTTTGATTGGCAAAACAAATGTAAAATTGTTGAATGCGACTATATAAATGGACTAGACTTTTGACGCTAGACTCTAGAAGTTAGACTGAAAACTCTAACTAATTGACAATCAAGGATAACTAATTTTATTCTGAAAAATTGATATCTATCGAATATCAGCGTTTTCTTGTCCAAAATCTAGCGTCTAGCGTCAAAAGTCAAAAAATGGAATAAATGCCAAATATTAAAAAACTGGCTGTAGTTATTCCCTGTTGAACAGGAATTATATTTCAAAAAATTAAATACGTATCTTTTACAAGATGGTTGTATTATATATTCTTTTTTACGGTCATTTACCAAAAAATTACAATCGATGAAAATAGACATCATCAGTGTAATGCCAGAGCTTATGGAAAGTCCGCTTCAACACTCTATCATGAAAAGAGCACACGATAAGGGGCTATTGTCGGTGCGACTGATCAATTTGCGGGAGTACGGTTTGGGTAAGCACCGGCAACTAGACGATTATCAATACGGTGGTGGAGCAGGCATGGTCATGATGGTTGAACCATTGGCCAATTGTATTGATGATTTACAATCTGAAAGCGCGTACGACGAGATCATTTATATGACCCCGGACGGTCAATTACTGGAGCAACCGCTGTGCAATCAACTATCTTTGAAGAAAAACCTGTTGATCATCTGCGGGCATTACAAGGGAATAGACGAGCGTATCCGCGAGCATTATATCACTATGGAAATTTCCATTGGCAATTACGTCTTGTCGGGAGGTGAGCTAGCCGCAGTAGTGCTGGTAGATGCCATCGGGCGATTGCTTCCCGGGGTTTTAAACGATGAAACTTCGGCGCTTTTTGATTCTTTTCAGGATAATTTGCTGGCGCCGCCCGTTTATACGCGCCCGGCAAAATTTCGCGGCTGGAAAGTGCCGGACGTCTTACTTTCGGGGGATTTTCCAAAGATCGAGGAATGGAGAATGGCAAAATCGATCGAGCGTACCCGGGAACGCCGGCCGGAGTTACTGAATGGGGAATAAGTCTTGTTAGAGCTTTCCTGAAAATGAGTGAAATACTAATAATCTACTGCAAAAGCGATTTCGGCGCCCTATTTTCGGTTCATCCCGTATCCGGCGAATCGGGATACGAAAAGTGTCATGAAATGCCAATGTCAAAACAAAATATTTAACCAGGAGCAAGCAACCCTGAAAATTAAGAGAAAAGTTGCGAAAAAAAACAAAGTTTCAAATATATATCCTGTAAAGAGAACGCCTCTTAATTTTTAGGGAAACCTTTGGAAAAAAAAGAAAAGCGCAGTACAAGTACTACACTTTTCCTGAAAAAAACTAAACCCCAGTTAAATTTTTATTCCCAAATGGTTTTAATTCAATAACAAATAAAATTTTGTTACCAACTGCGTTGGATTAGTGTAGTTTAATCATCGATTGGAATCACCACCTTTTTAGTGAGGTGATTTAGTTTGTGGATATATTCAGAAGCGTGAATTGGCAATTTAAGTGGGTAGAAGTACTTGCCAAATTTCGAAATATGAACGCCACTATTTTTACTGATATTGTTGTGGGTGCCAAAAAAATTAGAAAAAAGTCGCAAAGATTTCGCACGAATTGCAATACTTTTTTTGAAGCAAGTTGATAATCAAGGAACTAGGAGTTAATTGCATTCGTTATAAAACTTCAAGATAATTGAAGCTTTAACATTTACGAAAGATAATATTGAGAAGTATTCCCGAAAAGGGATAAATTAGTGTCCGCTGAAAAAGCATCAATCGATCAACCGAAAAAAAATAAAATGGCTGAACCAAAGAAATACATGATAACTTCTGCATTACCGTATGCAAACGGCCCTTTACATCTCGGACATCTGGCGGGTGCCTATTTGCCTGCTGATATTTATGTTCGGTTTCTGCGTTTACTGGGAAAAGATGTACTGTGGGTTTGTGGTTCTGACGAACACGGAGCAGCTATTACGATCAGGGCTAAAAAAGAAGGCGTTTCACCACAAACGATCATTGATAAATACCACCATCTCAACAAAGCCACTTTTGAGCAATTGGGTATCTCCTTTGATTACTATCACCGCACTAGTGCTGCCCTTCACCACGAAACCTCTCAGGACTTTTTTACTAAATTGTACAATAAAGGGGGGGAGTTAGAAGAACAAACCATTGAACAGTACTATGATGAAGAATATAACCAATTTCTGGCTGATCGCTACATCACCGGTACATGTCCTAAATGTGGATACGATTCAGCATTCGGTGACCAATGCGAGAACTGTGGGTCGGATCTTTCTCCAACGGAATTGATTAACCCCAAATCTACTCTGAGTGGTAAACATCCAATTCTGAAAAAAACCAACCACTGGTATTTTAAGCTCGATAAGCACGAAAAGTGGTTGCGGGAATGGATAGCCGAAGGAACGATAGAAGGGGAAGCGCATCACGATCCGCACTTGTGGAAAAAACACGTGGTTGGTCAATGTTTATCCTGGCTGGATAATGGGCTGAATGCACGCTCAATTACCCGTGATCTGGACTGGGGAATTCCCGTACCACTGCCGGAGGCCAAGGGGAAAGTATTGTATGTCTGGTTTGATGCGCCGATCGGTTATATTTCATCCACCCGGCAATGGGCAAAAGAAAATGGTAAAGACTGGGAATCTTATTGGAAGGATGAAAATGTCGAGTTGATCCATTTCATTGGTAAGGATAATATCGTATTTCACTGTATTGTTTTTCCGGCTATGCTTCGTGCGTATGGGGAATTTGCCTTGCCTAAAAATGTACCAGCCAATCAATTTTTAAATTTCGAAGGCGAAAAGTTCTCAAAGTCCAGGGGATGGGGCATTGAACAACACGCTTATCTGGAAGAATTCAAGGATTTTCCGAATAAAGAAGATGCCCTGCGTTACGCCCTCATCCGCATCATGCCCGAAAACAGGGACAGTGACTTTAAATGGAATGACTTTGTCGATTTTCACGATAAAGAACTTGCCGATAATTTGGGTAATTTTGTAAATCGGGTCATCGTACTTACCCAGAAATATTTTGACGGTGCTTTGCCCGAAATAGACGACAGTATACAGGAAGAGTTGCAGCCCGTCATCAACCGGGTGCACCAAATTCAAAAAGAAATACTGGCTTTTAATTTTAAGAATGCCGTCCAGTTGTTGATGGAAATTTCTTCTTACGGTAATACTTATTTGCAGGAAATTTCGCCCTGGAAGATCTTTAAAGAAGATCCGGGCAGTCCCGTGATTAAGAAATGTATGTTCATATGTGCTCAGATCGTAGGGGTATTGAGCGTATTATCTGAGCCTTTTATCCCGTTCACTTCGCCGAAAATCCGGCATTTGCTCAATTTACCGCCCGTCCGGCGGGGTGACCTGGAAAATTTATTTACAAACTTATCGGAGGGCAAAGCGATTATCCCATCTGGTCACCAGATAAATGAACCTTCCTTATTGTTCGCCAAAATTCACGACCGTAAAGACCAAAGCCGGATGGCCCTTATTCAAAGGCAGAAAGACCATCTGCAAGCCATTTTAGATGAGCAAAAAGCCAAAGAGCGTAGTCCGATCAAAGATAACATTCAGTTTGACGATTTTCAGAAATTGGACTTGCGTACGGCCACTATACTGGAAGCCGAAAAAGTGAAAAAAGCTAAAAAGTTACTGAAACTGAAGGTGGATCTGGGGCTTGAGCAAAGAACGGTGGTATCGGGCATCGCCGAATACTACAAACCGGAAGAGATCATCGGCAAAAAAGTGATCCTGGTAGCCAATCTGGCGCCCAAGAAATTAAGAGGAATTGAATCGCAGGGCATGATCCTGATGGCGGAGAACGAAAAAGGGGAATTGGGTTTCGTCGGTACTGATGGCGATTGGGGGAATGGCTTTGTGGTCAAGTAATTGAGATTTTAGATACCAGATACCAGAATGTTACCTGTAGAAGTTTGGAATGTCGTTTTAGTTAAGTAATCTTTACAACACGATGGTTTTATTGCCGTGGATGAAAACCCTTTCGTCAAAAACCAGTTTCAACGCCTTGGCCAGAACAATCTTTTCGATGTCTTTACCCGCAACGGACATTTCCTTGACGCTCAACCGGTGATTCACCCGGATGATATCCTGGGCAATGATGGGGCCTTCATCGAGGTCTTCATTAACAAAATGGGCCGTTGCCCCGATGATCTTTACCCCTCGGTTAAAGGCCTGGCGGTAGGGGTTGGCACCTTTAAAAGCCGGTAAAAAGGAATGGTGAATGTTAATGATCTGGTTGTTGTGGCGGTGGACAAATTCGGGAGTCAGAATACGCATGTATTTGGCCAGTACGAGGTAATCAAAAGTATATTGTTCCAGTAAATGACTAACTTTTGCTTCGTGGTCGACTCTCGAAATTTCGCGGTGATCGACGTAATGGAAAGGTATGCCGTGTTTTTCTACCAGCGGTTGCAACAATTGGTGGTTACTAATGACGGCCAGCGCTTCGGCCGGCAGTTCACCGAACTCACAACGCAGCAATATCTCGGCCAGACACTGATGCTCCTTGCTTGCAAAAATAACGATCTTCTTATTGCGGCCCGAAACAAGGTGTATAATACTTTGTACGGGTAAAACCAATCTAAGCTTTTGTTGAAGTTCTAACGCATCACATTCGCCAACCAAGGCTGTACGCATAAAGAATTGTTGCGATGCTTCGTCCACGTATTCGTCATTTTGCGTAACGTTCAGCCCGAAATCGTAAAGTATTTTGGTAATCTTGTAAACCAATCCTTTTTCATCCGGACAATTTACCCGTAAAATCATGTTCGTGTTTTATTTGATGTTTTAGGCCTTTTTCAGATCTAATACCGCGATTTCCGGTAAAATACCCACTCTACCCGGGTAACCTATAAAACCCAATCCCCGGTTGACATACAAAAACTGTTCTCCTTTTTGATATAGCCCTGCCCATTGTTTGTACATCAGCTTAATGGGGCTCCACTTCACGTAACCCGGGATTTCCACGCCAAATTGCATACCGTGTGTATGCCCTGAAAATGTAATATCGATATCATTAAAACCAGGAAGCACCTGCCCTTCCCAATGGGAGGGATCGTGCGAAAGTAATACCTTAATACTGGCAGGATCACTTCCCGCGTGTGCTTTGGCCAAATCACCGTATTTTGGGAAACGGGCTTTCATAGAATAATTTTCAACACCCAAGATGGCTATTTTTTCATTGTTGATGTCCAATAACCGGTTTTCATTGACCAACAGGTCCCAGCCCAATTCCCGGTGAACATTTTTCATCTTCTCGAGGTTCTGTGCTTTTTCTTCCGGACTATTCCAGCGCACGTAATCGCCGTAATCGTGATTGCCAAGAACGGAATAAACGCCGTATTTTGCTTCTATTTTGTTAAAAATATCCATGAAGTGATCCATCTCATCGGCGATATCATTGACCAGATCGCCGGTAAAGAATACCAGGTCTGCTTTTTGTTGGTTGATCAGATCGATGGCATTTTTAACGGGCTCTTTAAATGTAAAACTTCCGGAATGAATGTCGGAAATTTGTACGATGCGAAGTCCTTCGAGTGCTGCGGGTAGCTTCTTCAATCGAACCGTGTTTTTGAATACCTTGTAGCGATAGGGATTGCGGATGATTCCATACGATAATACTGCTAAGGGGACGAAACCCATCATTAATCCCATCCTGGAAAGGAATTGATTTCTACCGTAATCGAACGATCTTGGGCTACTGGAAAACTGATCGTAAGCAAATAAGGATAGCCGGCGCACATCGTCCACAAAAAGGGGAACGATGACCAGCAACTTGGCCATATAGATCAGTAAGATAAAAGCGCGCAACAATACCTGAGCAGGCTGTGTCCAATTAGCGGCATCCGACCTGCTGCCAAACCACAAAAATCCGATCGCTACGGCAGTAATTCCCCAAAAAAGAATACTCGTAACCAGTTTTACGGAATTGCTTTGATTTTGGATCACCGTCCGAACGGCTTGGAAGACATACAGGTCTAAGGCCAGCAGGAAAACAATAGCAAATAGAAATCTCATATTTGGGCGATTTATTCAGACAACTAAATATAGGAGGATTTTGTTTTTGTGCCAACTCTAAGTGTGCAGACAAGAACCCAAACGTATTAATATCCTCAAATACTTTTTCCAAAAAGAATGGTTTATATTTAACTTTTCTCCGTATTGGTAGTCTTATAAAATAAAGGCAAGAAATGTATTGCCACAATGTTAATATTTAGACCGGTCTGTTTTTAATCCTGAAACAACCATTAAAGCTAGTAAAAATTACATCACACTGGATGACCCGCGAATCTCAAATATGGAATCAGTTAAAAGGAGGAGATAAACGAGCACTGGAAGAGATCTACCGCGCTCATGTGCAACGGTTGTATCAATACGGCCGTCGGTTTACCAAAGATGACCAACTGGTAGAAGACTGTATCCAGGATCTTTTTATCGAACTTTGGAAGAACCGCAAGGGCTTGGGAGATACAGATTCCGTGGAGCGATACTTACTGGCGGCTACCCGCAGAAAAATTGTACGCCAGCTTACAAAGCTCAAAAAGGTGAGCGCTACCGATCAAGAATCGGATTTTCCATTTTCTGTGGAACTCGCCATTGATCAGCAATTGATCGACACGGAAGTATCGCAGGAAAATACCCTGAAAATTAAACAGGCTTTTGATGAATTAAGCAAAAGACAAAAAGAAGCCATATATCTGAAGTATTATGCAGGACTCGATTATTCGGAAATTGAAGAAGTGATGAAGATCAATTACCAATCTGCTCGTAATTTAGTTTCCGGTGGTTTGAAAAAGATGAAATCGACTTTGGGGTTGGCCTTATTCTTTTGTTTTTTGAATTTTTTTGGAAATTTTTGAGTACAAATGGTGAATGGTTGTCTTTATGAGTTAAATGGGTTGGACGGGTTTTGGAACAACGCACCAACATTATCATAACATAAATGAATGATTACTCAACATATGATGCTGTTCAATTAGCCGCAGATACTTCCTTTATTGCCTGGGTACTTACTCCGGATGCCTCTTCAAAAGCTTTCTGGGAAAAGTGGATGGATGAACACCCCGGGAAAAAAGCAACCGTTAAAGAAGCCCGGCAGATCGTTGAGCAACTACAGTTCAAACAGGAAGAACTGGATGACGAAAAAGTGGATCGATTGTGGCAAAAAATTGATGCTGAAACGGATACGGACGAAAAGAGTAAGGTAATTCCGCTATTCCCTAATTGGGTTTATGCAGCGGCAGCGGCTATTCTTTTAGCCGTCAGTTTTTTCTTTCTATTGCCCAAATCTTCCAGTACCTTTCAGACCGGTCAGGCAGAATGGTTGAGCCATGTTTTACCGGATAGTTCTTCGGTATATTTAAATGCTTCGACGCAGATCGACTATTCCGGTAATTGGCAAGAACAGCGGCTGGTAAAATTAGACGGAGAAGCATTTTTTGAAGTCAAAGAAGGGGAAAAGTTTACCGTGGAAACAGAATCGGGAAATGTCCAGGTGTTGGGGACTTCTTTCAATGTTTTCGCCAGGATGGATAAACTCAACGTAACCTGTTTCACCGGCAAGGTAAAAGTGAGCGGCAGAAACGGGCAATCGGTGATCTTGAATAGTGGCCAGACCGCCAGGTTCCACCGGGGAAAAATGAGAACCTTCAATACCGGCGAAAAAGATCAGCCGGATTGGCAAAAAGGCGTCTTTACTTACAGTTCGACCCCATTAACTGAAGTGTTTGCCGAGATCGAACGACAATTCGGTGTTACGATCGACGCCAGTGAAGTCAATCCCGACCTATTGTACAACGGCTTTTTTAACCGGGAAAGCCTTGATTCTGCCCTCTACTACGTGACTTTCCCCACGAATCTGGAAGCAACGCGAAACGACCAACTAATAACAATTAAGCCGAAAAAATAGATTCTACTTGTGGCGGCTAAAAGAAGGTACAACTTCCTATCGCCGCTCAGGTTCAATGTAAACGTCTATGCGACAAAGCATTAAGCAAATTATTTTTTTGATACTACTCATTTGTCTGGGGCTTGGGTTAAGCCGCGGGCAATCCCATGGTTTTACCATTACCAAAAGTTTTAACGATCAATCCCTGCACTCCATTTTCAAGTGGCTGGAAAACACCCACGATATTAAGGTGGCCTACGAAGAAACAACGGCAAGAAATATCTTTATTGATCAGCAGTTCCTCAATACCTCTCTCAACCAGTTTTTCACCAAACTATTAACCGGTACTCCGCTAACCTTTCATATC
The DNA here is from genome assembly GCA_964533785.1 of uncultured Saprospiraceae bacterium. Classification (GTDB taxonomy): domain Bacteria; phylum Bacteroidota; class Bacteroidia; order Chitinophagales; family Saprospiraceae; genus JANQRV01. The sequence goes on from CAZHNG010000045.1 coordinate 19,132, forward strand.
GTCGCCGAGGACAAAGTGTTGGTGGGGCCGAAACAACCTGCATTGACGAGCAAGGAAGCCCCATTCTACCAGATCTCCGGAGTGGTGATCGATAGCCTGACCGGCACCCCTCTGCCTTTTGCCAATATCATTGATCCTATTACCCAGCAAGGTACCAACACGGATGAAAATGGTCAATTTTCTTTCACCATCAATAGAGCAAACTCCCGCCTCAATATTTCCTACGTCGGTTACCAAAGTCAGCAGATCATTATCACACCAAAAGAGCAGCGGTTAATGATCCGTTTACAACCCGAGATCATCGAATTCGAAGATGTCATCATTTTCGACCGGCTTCCAACCCTTACCATCGATAAAACCCTCAATGCGATGACGTTGGATTTCGACCGCTTGGGTTCACTTCCCGCCTTTCCCAGCGGTATGGATGTCAACCGCAACATTCAATTATTACCGGGTGTCGCGGCTTTTGACGATCTATCAGCAGGATTAAAAGTAAGAGGCAGCGCCGCCGATGAGAACATGGTCTTACTGGATAACCTGCCGCTTTATAATATCAACCATTTCTACGGCGTATTCAGTGCTATCCACCCGGATATTGTACAACAGGTAAACGTATACAAAAATGATTTCCCCATTGAATATAGCGGCTACACTGCCGGTGTTATTGAAATGAAAACCGACGATCCCGCCCTGGATCAATTTTCTGCGAAATTAGGCATCGATTTGATTACAGCTAAAGGAATGATCAAAGCACCGCTGGCTAAAAATATGAATGTCCTTCTGGCAGGAAGAACTACGCACCAAAACGTAGCCAATTCAGGTCTATTCGACCTTTTGCAAAACAATAGCGAAGAACTGGACAATGTGATCAATTCAACGAGAGAAGATGTAAGTCGTCCCAGCTTATTGCGTATCCAGCCGGATTTTAAATTCTATGATGTATTCGGAAAATGGGGTTGGAAAATCAATGACCAGCATAAAATCAGCGTTTCTTTCTACAATGGTTTTGATCAATACGATTATAACTACCGCGAAGATTTCAATTTTGTCCAAAGAGGATTCCGGGTCAGAAATACGGAAACCAATTCGGAAACCTCAAGCTGGGAAAATACTGCCGCCGGTTTGCTCTACGAAAGGCGATGGTCCGAAAGACTAAGCACCAGCGCAAATTTCAGTTATTCGCAGTATCGATTAGATAATGAGCAGTTATTTGCCTTGACCCGTAACAGGTCTTTACGCCCAGATACCACGCGTAGTTCCAGTATCTTCCAAAATAATAATATCGAAGGCTACCGGATGGATCTAAAAAACACTTGGGTGAACACACCAACCGGACAACTTACCTTCGGCTACACTTACGTGGAAAATAAAACGCAATTCGACTTCCAGAACGACGACAACCGTCAACAAAACCGTTTTGACGTAGCCCACCAGCACATTGCCTACGGCAAGCAAAGCCTGCAACTTTTTGATAAACTCTCCCTGGGATTCGGCCTCTCCGCTACGCTATACGACAAAACGGACCAGGTATACCTTTCTCCCCGGGCAAATCTGAATTATAGCATTACTGATCAAATGTATCTCAAAGGTGCCTGGACGATCAACCACCAGTTTCTCCGGCAGATCTACTACGAAGACCTGTTTGGCGAAAATCAGACGTTCTGGGTGCTAGCCAACGACAGGCGATTCAATCCCATCCCCACTGCAAGCTCCCGCCACTTTATGGTCGGCGCCAACCTACTGCTGAACCGGTGGGAGTTTGATATTGAACTGTACCACAGAAAAATGGAAGGGGTAGTTGAATACGCTCTGCGTAATCCCGGTTTTGACCGAAGAACACCCGGTTTTGCGGCTAATCGCATCTTCACCTTGTTCAATGGCGAAGGCAGCTCCAAGGGCATCGACCTGTTAATCAAAAAAACCGGCAAAAACTACAGCGGCTGGCTGGCTTACACCTTGAGCGAAACGCTAAATGCTTTCCCACAGATCAACGCCGGCAACTCCTATCCCGCCCAGGATGACCGCCGTCATCAACTAAAATTCGTCAACCAGTACCGCTGGAAAAACTGGTCCTTTTCCGGCATCTACATCTTTGCGAGTGGCCGTCCTTACCTCGACCTTTCCCGCATCACCGAAAACCCGATCGACCGCATCCGGCCCAATTATGCCCAAAATATTACCCGACTGAGAGATTATCACCGGTTCGATATCGGTGCCGAATATTCCTTCGAATTGTTTAAACAGAAGAGCAAAATCGGCCTTTCCGTCATCAATCTTTTCGACCACAACAACGTAAAATACCGGCAGTTTGCCTATTCATTCGAAAGTGATGAACCTACGGGTACCGACAGGAATAACCAGGTCATTGGTACAGAATTACAAATGCTGGGCCGATTATTGAATGTGAGTTTTGGGATTCAGTTTTGATGGTTCCTCTTGCATTTTCCTTCGTATCTTTACGATCAAAAATATGACCTTCGAGGCTATCCTTTCCAATGATCCCGTATTGAACAAGATCGTCAACGAAACCACTCAGATCAAAACCGTTGATTTTGAAAAAGATGTTTATTTAGCCCTGCTGGGCAGCATTATATCCCAGCAAATTTCTACGAAGGTCGCAAGGGTTATCCAGGATCGTTTTTTCGGACTATTTGCAACGGGTTATCCCGAAGCAGAGCAGATACTGGATAAATCGGAAGAGGAATTGCGCAGCGCCGGTCTCTCCTCGCAAAAGTTTAATTATATCCGCAATGTGGCCAACTTCAAAATTGAGCATGACCTCAGCTACGACTATCTCGATACAATGGAAGACGAAGCCATCATCAAATACCTCACCCAAATCAAAGGCATCGGCGTTTGGACGGCGCACATGATCCTCATTTTCGCCATGGAGCGACCGGATGTACTACCGCTGGGTGATTTGGCCGTCCGCCAGAAAATGGCCTTCGCCTACGGCGTAGAGTCCAAAGGGAGGCAATTGCATAAGGAATTGACGGCTATTGCCGAAAATTGGCGGCCGCACCGTTCTTTGGCGTGCCGGTATATTTGGGGGTGGCAGCGGGAGGGGTAAAGGTGTCACCTAGGTGTCACCTAGGTGACACCTCCTCACCGTAAACTTTTCCCATTTCCAATAGGGGGGGAATGCCAAATACATCATCTTCCAGTCAAACACATATTTCTAAAATATACATTTATGAACCATCACCTCCTCCTGAGCATCTGCATGTTCCTGAGCCTAAATACCTTTGCCCAATCCCCCACTCTAGTCGAAAAATATACCATCAGCGGCTATATTAAAGACCAGCATACCGGGGAAGAACTCATCTACGCTACCGTACACAATAAGCTGTTAAATGTGGGTACGACCACCAATGCCTACGGCTTTTATTCCCTCACACTTCCTGCCGGCACACACCGCCTGGAGTTTTCTTACCTGGGTTTCGAAACCATCGTTAAAAATGTTGAGCTGGATAAAGACTTGGCTTTCAATGTGGAACTATCCCCTGGTTCCGCAGTATTGGAAGAAATCATTGTGACTGGAGAAGCGGAGGAAAATGCCATCGAGTCGGTCAATATGAGCCGGATCGGGCTGGAAGTGGAACAGCTCAAAAAATTGCCGGCCTTACTAGGAGAGCCCGACCTGGTGAAAACCATACAAACGATGCCGGGGGTTACCAATGCCGGAGAGGGTACTTCCAGCTTTTTCGTTCGCGGCGGTGCGGCCGACCAAAACCTGGTCTTGATCGACGAGGCACCGGTTTATGAATTATCCCACCTATTCGGCCTTTTTTCGGTATTCAATGCGGATATCATCAAAAATGCGGAATTATACAAAGGGGGGATTCCCCCTAAGTTCGGCGGGCGGCTTTCATCACTCCTGGAAGTCAACACTAAGGACGGCAATACCAAGAAGTTTACGGGGAAAGGAGCCGTAAGCTCATTGGCAGCCAAACTGATGTTGGAAGGCCCCATCGTAAAGGATAAGGCCTCTTTTATCGTTGCCGGACGACGTTCGTACGTGGATCTTTTCATGAAACTCGATGAAGAAACCAAAAACGATGCTGTGATCTACCACGACTTGAATGCCAAAGTGAACCTCCGGGCCAATAACAACAATCGCTTTTTCTTGGCCGGATACAGCGGCCGGGATATTTTCAAATTCGGCGATAATTTTCAAATGGATTGGGGAAATACCACCGGTACCTTCCGCTGGAATCACCTTTTCAACGAAAGGCTGTTCTCCAATACCACCGTGATCTACAGCAACTTTGATTATAAACTAGAGGATAAAACGGAAGTCGAAGGTTTTGTTTGGAAAGCTAACCAGGAAGAAGTTTCCTTAAAAGAGGACATCACCTTCTACTTGAATCCCAATTTCACCATTCAAACCGGGTACCAGGGCATTTACCGCAGTTTTCAACCTGGGGTGATCACGCCGAATTCAACGGGCTCCATCTATAAGGAAACCCGGCTCGAAAAACAGTTCGCACTCGATCATGGCATCTATTTTAGGGATAGAACAAAGGCTTTCCGAGCGACTGGCCCTGCAATACGGATTACGCTTATCCATTTTTCAAAACGTGGGGCCGACTACGATCTTTGAATACGAAGACCCTCAGAACAATATCGAGATCAACATCCTCGATTCTCGTAACTACGGAAGCCTGGAAAATATTAAAACCTTTAGCAATCTCGAACCCCGGTTTTCAGCCCGCTACAAAATCTCCAACCGGCAATCCCTAAAGGCGTCTTACCAGCGAATGGTACAATATATCCACCTCATTTCCAATTCTACGGTACCCATCCCCTTCAATACCTGGGCACCAAGTTCGCCCTATTTGAATCCTCAGTTGGCGGACCAATTCGCTATTGGCTACTTCCACAATTTTGCAAATAATGCCTACGAATTTTCGGTAGAAGCCTATTATAAAGAAGCTAGTCAAATCACTGAATTTGCGGACAATGCCAATATTTTCTTTAATCCCAACCTTCCTACTGAATTCCGGCAGGGAGACCTGGAAGCTTACGGCCTCGAATTCTTCCTGCGCAAAAATAAGGGACGATTGCAAGGTTTTACCAGCTATACGCTATCCAAAGCAGAGGTAATGGTACCAACGGTTAACAACAACGAAGCATTCCCAGCCAACCACGATCGTCGCCACAATTTAAACCTGGCGTTAACTTACGAGATCAACGACAAATGGGAAATCGGAACCAATTTCACTTATGCCACGGGCCGCCCTATCACCTTACCCACCGGGAAATATCAATTCGACAATTACCAGTTGGATTTCTTTTCCGAACGGAACGGGTACCGGTTACCGCCTTTTCATCGCATGGATATTGCGGTCAACCACAATCCCAGAAAAAACGAATCCCGAAAATTCAAACGAACCATGGTTTTCGGCATCTACAATGTGTACAACAGGAAAAATCCATTTTCTATCTATACGCGGGTGAGACAAGATGATGAAGGCAATATACTCGGTGATGGCACCGAAAAGGAAGCGAGGCTGATCTACCTATTTGGTATTTTGCCTTACGCTACGGTAAACTTTACTTTTTGAATTAGAGAGACGCTAGACACTGGACGCTAGAGGTGTCTATCGAACTTGGAAATACCGTCTGGAAAACATTCCGAGGTTTCGAAAACATCGGAGGTTTAGGTCCCAACAAAAACATATTTAAACGCTTATTCAAATTGCGACTCCAATGAAAAATAACCTGATAATTATTGTCATCAGCTTGCTGATCTTCAGTTGTGAAGAAACCATCCAACTTGACCTGGAACAAACGGAACCTCAGGTAGTCATCGAAGGACTTATTACCAATCATCCTGTCCATAACTACGTAAAACTATCCCAAACCACTGGTTTTAACGAAGCGGGATTTACCAAAATCAGCGGTGCTTCCGTTGTGGTAACAACCGATGAAAACCAGGTTTACCCCTTTGAGGAAACCGCTCCGGGATATTACACCCCGGTTGATGAAATGGATAACCAAATAGGGCAGACTTTTTACCTCAGCGTCGAACACCTGGAGAAAACCTACATGGCCACCGAACAAATGCCGGCCGTTTCTTCCATCGACAGCCTTACTTATGCGAAGGTATCCGACGTCGGTGAAGACGATGAAGAAGCGGATCGTTTCTACGAAATGTACATGTATACCAAAGAGCCGCAGGATACTGAAAATTATTACCTCTTCAAGTTCTACCGCAACGAAGAGATCCTGGACGATGACGGGACGACCGTCTATATTTTTGACGATGTTATTTTGAATGAAAATATCGACGGCATTGCCACACCAGGGTACTATGCCTTGGGCGATACCGGTAGGGTCGAAGTATTTGGTGTCACCCGGCAGGCTTACCGGTACTATCTCGACCTCAGCAACAACCTGAACAATGACGGAGGCATTTTCAGCGGTATCCCCGCAAATGCCGGCACTAATATCCAGGGAGGAGCTATTGGTTATTTTCAGGTATCCGCGATGGAAGAGGAAAAAATCGTGATTGAGTAATAGACTTGTTCACTTTAGTAAATCGGAACGCCGAACCAATCTTCAGAATATTTTTGCCAATTCCACTTCAAAGTCAGAAAAAATAGAAACCGGAATAGATTCGCCAACAGTAAATGGACGATCTCTTAATAATTGGTATTTACCCTCGGCATTCAGTTTATAAGGAGTAATCGTTTCTTCACTCGGGTGGACGATCCAATATTCTTTAACCCCGGCAGATTCGTAGAGGTCAAATTTTTCGTGGAGGTCTTTTCTTGCTGTGCTACTGGATAATATCTCAATGATCCAGTCGGGAGCACCCAGACAACCCCGGATATCTAACTTTTCAGGGTCGCAGATCACACAAATATCAGGTTGTACAACGGTAAGGATTTCCCGATTGCCTTTCGAAGGTATCCGTACGTCAAACGGCGCAGAGAAAACCTCGCAAGTTTTTCCGGCTAAATAGTTGTCAATTAAAGTAGTTAATTTACGTGCGTTTCTTTGGTGGTAAATATTTGGAGCTGGTGACATTTTAAAAACCTTCCCTTTGATCAACTCCACCATTTCGTCGAATTGCCAGGACAGGTAGTCCTTATAAGTATAGGTTTTGCTTTGATCTAAATCATCTAAGGATTTAACCATTTTGCTTTATTTATTCAAAAAACTCACTCAGGGTTTAAAATTAATTTCTATTTAATACACTGTAATACAAAAAAAATTCATCTGTTTGATAATTATAGTAGGCTATAGAATCCTTTCTCATAGTAAAATTTGATCAACACTTTTTTGTAAATTAGGACAATTAAAGTCATCCATTTTGTTAAATCTCCCCAACATTTCTACCAATCCACCCTTCAAATAGTCCAAATACTCATCCTTCTTCAGCGATAGCGCCTTTTTATAATCCAACTTGATCCTACCCGATAGCTCCTTTTTTCTTGCATCATAGCTAAAATCTTCCTCATACATTTGATCATTTTCAGGGAGTACAATGGGGCAATAGATTATCCTTTCAACGCCAGTGCCATAGTCAGAAAGACGGATGCTTTGATTAATGCGCCTCTCCAATTCCGTTATGGTAAGCGCCTTCTCTTTAGGCAAGTCATAACCCGTATATATACTAAATTCAAAAGATTTTCCCATTGCAATTATTTTTCTTCAATATAAAGGAATTAGCGGTCTTTTGCATTCCCCGGCGGTCTTCGTAGCGGAATTTTCCGGGCCGTATTTTCAGGTAGCAAAATATAGGATCAAATTTTGCGTAATTCCTCCTGTTGGCATTGCCTAGCATCTCCTTTAAACTCAGCGAAATATATCAAATTATTTTCAGTCAGCCAATTCTGGCTATAGCGATTTAGGGCAAACGCATCAAAATAAATAAATGAAAATAAATGAGAACTTGTGGGTAA
>CAZHNG010000046.1:0-27026 GCA_964533785.1 uncultured Saprospiraceae bacterium
CAATTAGTTAGAATTTTTAGTCTAACTTCTAGAGTCTAGCGTCAAAAGTCTAGGTATTATGAAGATCATTCAAAAGATCCTTCGACCTTCGATGTTTTTAAGTTTGAAGAGGACGGATCTAATTGATATTTCCCTATGTATTTATGGCTTCTCCCTCGTCACGCATCCGCTCCGCCAAACGCTTATATATTTCAGGAACGGGATATCCCAAATGCAAACAAACCCGAACGACGTCTTTGGGACAAATCATGCCTGATGGCAACGCTAGATCTGCTTTTTTTAAGTATCGGTACAAACTAGTGCGGCTCAAACCTAAGTGGCTGGCCAACTCACTTCTCGTTATCGAAGGAGGTATTATTTGCATAGTGAATCTATTTCAGTTAAAATGAATCTTCCACACGACAAATAATACTGATGTGAAATTATAGTGAGATAATATTGGATATGGAGGAAAACCGATCGTAATTTGTTTCATGGTGGTGTTTTGATTACTAAAATAATTTCAAACAAGAAAAAAAGCAAGAAAAATTCTTGTTTTAACAGAAAAAACTATCAAAAAAGTAAAATGTCATCTAATTTCACATCATATTAGGGAATATCATTTTTGTATTATCGCTAACTCATAAATGAAGGTATCACCTTTTTCGATCATATTGATATTCATTGCACTGGCAACGATAGGCTTGGGGCTTGTTCCAAGGTTGAATCTGAGGTATTTACCCAACTCCGCTCCCAATAGTCTATCCATCAACTACAGTTGGCCGGGCGCTGCACCGTCAGCCGTAGAACAACAAATCACAGCCGTTCTGGAAGGTAATCTTGCGCTGGTACGGGGCATCCGGAAGATCTATTCCATCTCAAGAGCCGGCCGCGGTAACATCCGGTTGGAAGTAGAGGAATCGGCCGATATCGATCTTTTGCGCTTCGAAATTGCGTCCAAACTCCGCCAAGTCTATCCTTCTTTACCACCTGATGCCGGTTTCCCCGTTCTGTCCGTAGATGCTCCCGATGAATCCCAGGAAGAAAGCCCGGTACTAACCTATACCTTAAGCGGGAATGATCTGCCTACTAACCTGTATGGCTATGCCCGGGAGGTGGCAGCACCTCATCTTTCCGCAATCCCCGGCCTCAATCGTATCGAAGTACGGGGCGGCAATCAAAAAGAATGGCGCGTCATTTATGATCCCGCAAAATTAGCCATGCTAGGCTTGAAGCAGGCTGATTTGTCCATTGCTTTTCAACGACGTTTCGGACGCGAAGCACTTGGGACCACTACCGACGGGGCACAAAACCTGTACGTCAAATTAGATCATCCTCCCCTGAAAGATTGGAAGCATATTGTTATTGCGACCAAAGACCGGCGTATGATCTATCTGGGAGATGTAGCGAATGTAGAGCTGCGGGAACAGCCGCCCCGCCACTACTACCGCATCAATGGGCAGAACAGTATCCGTCTGCTCTTTTTTGCCGAACCGGACGCCAATACACTGGTCTTAGCCAACCAAATCAAAAGGGCCGCGACCGGCCTTGTACCTTCCTTACCACCGTCCTACCAGTTACGCCTGGAAGAAGATGCTACCCGTTTTTTGCAGGAAGAACTCCGGAAAATCCAATGGCGATCCCTGCTATCCCTGGGTATTCTTTTGTTGTTCGTTCTGCTGGTCTACCGCAATATCAGATTTCTGCTGCTCGTTCTGGGCAGCTTGTTGATCAATCTCGGCATCGCTGCCGGCTTTTATTATTTCCTGTCAGTAGAGATCAATTTATACGCCTTGGCAGGTATCACCGTATCTTTCGGCATTATTATCGACAACATTATCGTGATGGGGCACCACGTTCGCCGGCACCGTGACCTCAGGGTTTTTCCCGCTTTACTGGCATCTACGCTGACCACGATCTCCGCTTTGGTGATCCTCTATTTTTTACCGGAAGAATGGCGGCACAATCTCACGAGTTTTGCCCAGGTTATGGCGATTAATCTTGGTGTATCTCTTCTGGTCGCTTTGTGGTTGGTACCGGCCTTGGTTAAGCGGTTGGCACCCTATTCGAGTAAACTGCAGGACAGGTCCAGGCATGCTCTTTTGAAGCGATTAGGCCGGTTTGCGCTTTACGAAAGAATGTTGCGGGGTTTACATCGTTTTCGCAGCCTTGTGATCATTTTGATGATCCTGACTTTCGGCCTCCCCGTTTTCCTGCTGCCCAACAACATTTCCGGTTGGGAATGGTACAACCGTAACCTGGGGGCTGACTGGTACGTGGAGAGTGTCAAGCCCGTCGTCAACCGCTTGTTGGGCGGCACTTTACGGCTTTTTATGTGGTACGTATACGAAGGTTCGGCCTACCGCACACCCGAAGAGACGGTACTCTATGTACAGGGTAGTCTGCCCCAGGGAGCGACGGTCCATCAGCTCAACAGCTTGTTTGAACAGATCGAAGGGTATTTGTCCCGCTACCCGGCAGAGATCCGGCAGTTTACCACGCGCATCAGCAGCGGACAATACGGCAACTGCAAAATCATCTTTAACGAAGGATATGATCTTACCTTTCCATTTCAATTGAAAAACCGTTTGATCAGCCAAAGCATTAATTTGGGCGGCGCCGAATGGAATATTTACGGCGTGGGTCGCGGTTTCAGTTCCGGTAGTAGTGCTCAACCGCCCAGTTACCAGATTGCGATGTATGGTTATCACAAAGCACAACTGGCGGAGCTGGCGAAGCAATTTGCCGGTATCCTGCTCAAACATCCGCGGGTACAGGAAGTCGACACCGAAGGTAACATCAATTGGTGGGAAAAAGACCGTTACCTGTACCAAATGGATTTTGATCAGCAGGAACTGGCGGCCTATCAGCTGGCCCCTGACCGGATCGTACGGAGGCTCCAGCCCTTCGACCAGGCAATACGCAGCGATCTGCGCCTGCCCGATGGGCTGCCGCTGCGGCTGGTCAATGCCCGGCAAACGGAAAATGATCTTTGGTTGCTGAATAATGCTACTTTAAGCGTAGATAGTCAACGTATCGTGCAGCATTACGTGAGTACCATGGAGAAAATAAAGGCCGCCCCCGCCATCCATAAAGAGAATCAACAATACATTCAGATGGTGGCTTTCGAATACCTGGGGTCGGCCCGTTTCGGTAATCGCCACCTGGAGGAAAGCATGGCGGCCATGCAAAAGGCAATGCCCCTCGGTTACAGCATGGAACGACGACGGTTTTCTTTTTTCACCAAAAAAGAAGCTCAACAATTGGGCGGGTTGATCGCCCTGGTCATTGGTTTCATTTTCTTTATTTGCGCCATTCAGTTCGAATCGTTCCGGCAGGCGTTTGCTATTATTGTTTTGATCCCGCTATCTTTTATCGGCATTTTCCTGACCTTTTATTGGTTCGATTTTGCTTTCGACCAGGGTGGATATACGGCATTTCTGTTGGTGAGCGGACTGACGGTCAACAGCTTGATCCTCATCATCAATGATTTTAATTATTACCGGAAGCGGCAGCCGCAACGGGACCAATTCCAAACGTACCTGAAAGCTTTCCGCCAAAAGATCACGCCGATCTTGTTGACCATATTTTCGACAGCATTAGGGCTTACTCCCTTTTTGATCAGCGGCAATGAAGAAGCATTTTGGTTCGCGTTGGCGGTAGGGACGATCGGGGGACTGTTCTTTTCGGTAGTGGTTTTGGTATTGGTGGTGCCGTTGATGTTTGTGGGGTTGGAACGCGGATGAAGCAGATTGGGCTGATCTTCGCGGATGAGAGGCGGGAACGGGCAGGATATGGCCGACAGAATAGGAGGTATTTCTTCCATTATCGAGCGCTACTATAATGAAAACTTGGGATAAGTCAATTTAATTTGCTCGCTGATGAATTGTTTCGGCGCTTTACTCAGGATAAATTTACAATTCTAAGCTTCCAATATAAATCAATCGCCCCTCCGGCTCAATGGTCGTCTTGGTACGATCAGGACTTAAAAAACTTCATTCTTATTTTTAAAACCATAAACATATTCTGCTTTTTCTCTATCCAATGGAAATCTGTTCAATGCTTATGAAAATGATTAATTTATCAAAAAGCATAATCGAAAAGTTTACCGACTGGAATCTTAAAGATCAGAGGATTATCCTCCAAAGCCATCTTTCCAATTTTCTGAAATACACTATTCTCTTCCAATTGATCTCCCATTTCTTCGAAATAGCTCACCATATCATCAGCTGAGATAATGAGTATTAATTCTCCCTCCGTATTGATCGCCGCTGGTTGGTAAGCTATTTTTGTTTGCTTGATGAAAGGCAGCTTAGGTCGAAAACAACGGGCTTTTCTACTTTTAAAATCGATTAAAACCCAATAGAAGGCACCATTATAACGGTACTGGGTAATGGCTCTGCTACCGAAAGTTAAAAAACGATCCAAACTTACTATATATCGCTGATTTCTTTTTAGTTCGATAAACCTGTCTGTGCTCATAGAAGGGTTTGCCTCTAAATCAAATACAGCGGAAGAAAATTGTAATTGGGCGTATTTATTAATATCCTTCTGCGTAATGTGAAAAAGTTCAGTTCCCACAATAGGATAGAAATATAAATTGCCATTCTTCTGGTCTTTATAGAATCTGGTACCTTGCAAACCAATACCCTTCAAAAATGGTGGAATAGGGACAGCTTGATCCACTATTGCTATTTGAGGCGCTACTTTCAACAAAACGAGATTGTTCTCAGTGGCTATTTCATTAGGTGATTGATCCAGATCAAAGGCATAAATATCGTCAGATATTTTGGAAAATTTATCGAAAGTATGTTGAATGTCTACTTTGTCAACAACCTGCCCGTATAGGTTTAACCTCCAAATCGTCTGGGCTCCATAATCAAGTAGTTCCAGGTATTCTCCATCAAACCAAACATCTTTGATCACTTTGAATGAAGTGGGACCATCCTGTGGAATTGAAATTTTCCTTACGAAATCCCCCTGTTTGGAAAAAACTTTAATTGAAACATCGCTGTAATCCCCTATGCTTCGGTGAAAAATGAAGAAATACTCTTCTGCAACTATAAATCGGTCAATGAATTCATAAATGACCAAGTTATCACCATTTCCGGATTCTAATTTTACCCATTCCCATTCTTCATTTAAGTTGTCCATTTCTAAAGATTCAACCTGATTGTTATTTACATCAATTAACAAATCCGAGGGAGAGTCTTTTGAACAATTCCAACAGGAAAAAAACAGAAAAAGGTTGAGTAATAACCCAACCTCAGATAAAATTTTCATTTTTTTCATAATTTAAAATTTATTATTTTATGGAAACCTACTCTCTTCCAGGTTTTCGGTAATCCCTGAAACAAATGGCCAATCGTTCACTACAAAATTAAGGAGTATTTCCTTGCCAAACTGTTTCAAAGTGTTTCAAAGTGTTTCACCTATCAGTAAAATTTATTAATTACTCCGAATGAATCGGTAACATCATGTATTTTAAAGATTATCCGATCAAAATAAATTTACTTATTTGGGATTCAAATTAAAGACCAATCATGCTATCCTTTCTGGTACACCGGCCGATTGCCGTTCTGATGAGTTGTTTCGGTGCTGTGCTATTGGGTATCCCCGAAGCACTAGGTTGTCAAAAGAATTTAACCGAAATGAAACCTTTCACATGTAGGAAAGGCTGAAAGCTGGAAAATGGCGTAGATCAATACGAAATGCAGTATGGTCATTGCAACTCTAGCAGAGTGAAAACTTTATAAACGGCAATGTCAAAGATTTGGTCGATCTCCGGGGGAGCGGCAACCGCACCGCGGGCCATTCCCAGCTTACCGAAAGCCCGTCGCTACAAACCAGCTACTTCTATCTTACCCCGGTAGTACTTATTCTCGTCTTTGTTTCTATATTTTCTGGTTAAAACCAGGTGGTTCATTGTGAAAATATGGTTCAAATAGTATTCCGAAGGTACTTTAATATCCGCCCCTATCTTTTTGCCGGATTTGAAGACCTGGATATATTCATCTCGCGACCGGAAAGCATCCATATCCACGCCCATTGAACCATCCCTGCTTAAATCGTTCAATTCCCGTTTGACTGGCGTTCGATAGGCTAGCAGCGTAATATTGCCCGGAAGTGACCTGATATAAAAATAGGAAGTATTGACGTAGGGCAATTGGAAGTATTTTGAGTTGCCCAGCAGTTTATCCCCCTTTGTCAAACCTAGCGTTTCCAGGGGGGTAAAATGTTCTGGATCGGTCGGGTATTCGGCTACCAGCGTCAAATCTTTCAAATCATATTCAAATCTTTTCTCTTCGTAGGGAAAAACCACTTGCAATCGCCTCGAATTATCAGCATCAAAGGTGATAAGCGGTATCTTTTCAGCAGGAAAAACCTTTTCCCGATATATGGGATCAGTTAATCGAATCCCTGACTTGAAGAGCTTCTGATCGGGCTTAAAAACACTGACCAAGTCGGCATTTAAAATGTCTTGCGGTTCGAATACCTTGTCCTTACTGCCTGACAAAAGAAAGGTTATCCCATCTTCTTCATCCAGCCGATTCTTGGCATCAAAAATCCCGATTACCGGATTAAAAAAATAGCCATCGGGATAACTACCATATCCAAGTTGTTTTCCATTGATGCTGAAATAATAGTAACGGTAGGTGGAAGCAACCACGATCCGATCCTTGCCCACAAAGGAAGTACCGCGAATCATACCGTACTCATTAGGGCCTTTTCCGCTCTGGTTAAACTTATTGATAATGCTTCCTGAGGTATCTGCAATAACGATCGTACCGGACGGCAGGTCAAACGTCAGATAGTTGGGGTCTGAATAATCAGTCAGATACAACAGTCCATCATTGAATTCAATGAGAAAAGAATCGACAATACTGAAGGCCGTTTTTTCATTTTTGCTATCGATTTCAGTATCCGATCGTTCTTTTTCTGTTACGCAATGAAGGAGCATAAGCATAATCGGGATCAATAAAATTCCCTGCAGGTATATGATTTTCATTACAGTAGGCATTAAATGCTTGATAATTAGTTTAATATACATAGTACATGAAAACAGACCATCATCATCCTGTTACCAACGTAAAATTATGATTTCGTATTCCTTGCTGCTGATAGCTATCAGGATAAGTCAAGTAATCTACCAACCTACGTTACTTTAGTAATGATAAAACAATAGATTCATCATTTTATGACAACCCGCCCTCTATAAAATTTATTTTCTTCCTCTTCGGGATATCTTTGCAATAACAAAATATGGTCAATGTCAAATATCCCCTCAATGCTATATCGAGGATCGATAGGAATATCATTCGCAATTTTCTTACCATTTTTAAATACTTGAATATAATTTTTCCAACAGGGGATTTTGGTGTTGGATAGATCGCCTATGCCGGCAATTGTCTCCGGGTCTTCTAAATCCTCTTTACATCTTACTTTATAAGCGATTATCGTGAACCCTGCTTCAGTTGATTTTACGTAAAAGTATTGGCTGTTAATGTATTCAAGTTTGAAGTATTTTTTTCCCCGTTTTTGTTCATCACCGGGTTTCAGGCCAAGCGTTTCCATTTTGGTGAAATACTTGGGCCTGGTTGCTGTTTCATTAACTAACTCAAAATTTTCCAAACTATAACTACGAAGGCTTTTTTGGTAGGGAAAAACGACTTTTATGTTTTGGTAATTTGAAATATCTACATCGAATAATGGTAATTTATTAACAGGGAAGACAGATTCTTCGTAAAGGGCACGGTCAAATTTAACCCCAAATCGAAATTGTTTATTCCTCACGTTATATAAAGCAATTAAATCTCTCTGCAATGGATCGGTTTTAACTAGTTTGCCATCTCCCAGCAAAACCAAATAAAGTTCACCTTGCTCATCTTTGTAGTTTTCGACAGAAAATATTCTGAAAATTGGGAGGAAAATATAGTCTTCGGGAAAGGTACCAAAGCCTTTTGGAGTCCCTTCGTAATCAAAAAAATAATAGTTGTATGTGTCGCACACGACAATAGTCTCATGGTCCACCAATGAGACACCCCTTATCGTTCCATATTGATTTGGACCATCGCCCATTTGATTAATCTCGAAAAATTTTTTACCGTCTTCGGAAACGATCAATATCCAAGGCTCTCCAAAATTATACATGGTATAGTAACCATGTTTAAAGTCCGTTACGGAATACAAATTATTATTGTAATCAACTGTAAAAGAGTCGTAGATTTCAAAAAGTTGGGATACCGCATTCCCATCATTGCCGACGATGTCTTCATTTGGCGGATCAGTGCTACAAGATAGCGTCGAAAAACAAATACTAATGATCATAAAGGATAAGTGTAAATTATTCATAGCTTATAAGGAATAGTCATTGATTAGTGGATTAATTTCCCTTCATCAATCTGTTAGATAGAAAGCCCTTTCTTAAATGATTAAAAAAGATACGATACTGACTTTAAGAAAGCGAATTGTATCGATTATTCACGATGAGAAATACCAGAAGTTTGTTTATTCAAGGTAACTACTCAACCGTGTTTTATTGATGATTTCGAATTTTAATTGTTGAAAATGACATCAAATGTTCTAAATTTGGCCAAAAGTTGGATCAAAATACGAATTTGATCATCAAATTAAATGTTTTGTAAAAACTTGGGATTGCATAAAATTCTGATTTTCAGTATATTTGACCGGCTGAGTAGTTACTATTCAAGTTAAAGAATGACTTGAGTGGGCAAACTTCATTGCACCACTAAGTAGGGTTTCCTCAAAAACGAGGCTGCGATGAGTTTCGGCGAATTCGTAAAACCTCGCAGAGATACAAACTAAAAATATTGAAAATCAGTGACTTATCAGTATTTAAACCCCGCTTCATAGCAGTCAATTTTCAAATGAGACTTTTTGAGGAGACTCTAAATACATAATTACTAGTAAATGTTGCAATTTTGGATATGACACACTCCATTTGATTGGTCAGGTACTGGACATACACAGTGATAAAAACCATGACGATCTTGCCAGCAAAAGGCCGGATAGTTACAATTATCGCTACTTGTAGCGTTAGATTGCATCATTGGTTGTGCCGAAAATAGGATTGCCAAAAATAATCCTGCAAAAAATTTCATTTTTTTCTTTTTCATAAGAATTCATTTTTTTGATTTAAAATTATTCTGTAAAAGGACTACACTTTCAATAGAATCATTTTGAATAGTGATTTTATACGCTCCATAGCCGGTCCTACCGATTTGATCAATTAGTTTAGATATTGAGTTCGAATATATCGGCCTAATATGGGCATTGGATTCTATGCCGTCAGGAATTAGACTATTCAGGGATATTCTTTTGTTATCTATCTGAAGAATTAATTTAGGGTTATAGCCTTTTGTTTCCTTATGCCTATCGTAGAAATTCCAAAAACTTTCTATACAATTAAGACAGGATGAACTTTCTAAATAGTAGATAGTATCCTTTTTAATAATCCAAAAGGTTTTTCCTGGTAATAATGCAATCGAATCTGGTTTAACAATTCTTTGTATAACCATTCCTCATTGCTTTCATTAACCTGACTACAAGTGAATTGATAAAGTGCCAGAAAAAGCAAGGCTAAATATTTAATGAATTTTCTCATTCAGAAACAGATTAGTTTGGCGATTCACAAGAATACCTTTATATATAAAATTGTCTTCTTTATAGTTTTTGTCTCCTAATAAGAAAACAATAGAGTCATTTTCGACGATTAGATTATGTCCATCAACAAAGGGAGGGAGTTGAGTTATCCACTCAACATGACTTTTTAAGTCTAAAACATGTAATACCCTTTTCCGGTCCCCCCATTCTCTTACTTCTTCTCGAGTCTTAGGCGCTCTTTCCGGAGGTACAGGTTTGGGATAAATGAGGTATGCTTTATTATTTAATACATTAAATGATTCAATAAATAAATTAGAGAAGTTCTGCTTGTAGTTATCCGCTCTTTCACGAGGCATTCCATGTTGAGTAAAAAAGTTATAAGTTTTGTAATACGGAGTAAAAATAGTCCTGGAAATTGACTTAAAACTTTTATCTGAATAATAAATATTGTTATCAGAAAGAAACTTTAGGTATATTTTATTATTATCATAGTCAATTCTCGGAACTACAAAAGGGGAATATTCAATATTTTTCTCTACAGCTTCAGCGAAAAATTTATTTTGCTCAAGAGGAAAATGGGCAGAATGAAAATAAAGACTGTCTCTAACTATTATCAATTTACTATAACACTTTTCTTTTTCCCATCCAAGGGCGTTTGTAGGTAACACCTGTACTCCTAAACCTACTACTGTGGTATCTTTTTTTGAATCTAACAAATCGATATTCGAGCAAATAAAGGGGGCCATACTTGTTCCTTCAGGGAAAATTCTGGCATGATGTTTTGAAAAAACCAAATTGTGAAATCGATCAAAAAGATAAATCTTACCCCTTCCAATAATTTCGGCGACTATGACCTTATCACCGGGTAAATATTTCGCAATAAATAGTCCCAGATTAATTTGTCCAAAATCTCTGCCAACAGTAGCAACTTCAGTTAATTTATTAGTTGAAAGATCTAATTCATGGACTCCTGCGTATTTTCCATATAATAAAATCTTATTCTTTTGGGCATTAATATCGAAATATTCGAAAACAAGGGAATCATTAAACAAAGGGATACTATCACTTATTTTAATTTCAAATGATCTTTTTTCTTTATGGTTTGTGGTGTTGATACCCTCTGTGCAACCATAAATCATTACCCCCAAAGTTTGTAAAATAATGATATAACAAAAATAACGCATGTTATAGAGATAAACGATTAAAAGGAATCAAACAATAAATATTTGATTCCTTAAAATATTTTGTCTAGAAAGAATTGCAATTTGGATCTGGATAACAGCAATCACTACCAGTATGATCACATAGCGTCAAATCTCCGTAATCATATTCATTTGCAGATATATAACACGCTGGACATCCACGAGCGTTTAAATTAGCAGATATGAATACGCTAAAAACAACTATCGCAAAAAACATCAAAATATTATTTGTGAATTTTTTCATAATTCAAGTTTTAATTGCAACACCTACTCTCTCCCAGGTTTTCGGCAATCCCTGAAACAACTGGCCAGATGTTCTCCACAAATTTAAGGAGTATTTCCTTGCCAAACTGTTTCAAAGTGTTTCAAAGTGTTTCAGCTATCAGTAAAATCTATTAGTTATTCCGAATGAATCGGTAACATCATGTATTTTAGACATTATCCGATCAAAATAAATTTACTTATTTTGGATTCAAATTAAAAACCGATCATGTTATCCTTTCTGGTACACCGGCCGATTGCCGTTCTGATGAGTTGTTTCGGTGCTGTGATGTTGGGTATCCTCGTGGCGGGTACCTTACCGGTGTCGTTACTGCCGGATACCCCCATCCCAGCCTTTAGCGTAGAGATCGGTTACCCCAATGTCAGGCTATACCATTTTAAGGAAAGTTAACTAATGTTACTCACTATTCCCTATCCTCTCAATCATCGTATAATTTTCAATATACTCGAACCAATCCGCGGCGTAAGGGATCGACAGCAAATTTCCTTGCGGAGTGATCAAATATTTGCTCGGAAAAGCATTGACCCGGTAGCTCTTGGCAATGTTTTTATCTTCCATCGCAACGCTGAACCCATAATTCTGTTTTTTCATAAACCGTCGCACCTTTCCCGGCGTATCTTTGCAGGCAATGGTCAATATCCTAAGTTCCTTGTTTTTGGTACTCTTGATCCAAGTATCCAAACTGTTGAGGGCGGGAAACTCTTCAATACAAGGCACACACCAAGTGCCCCAAAAATCAAGTAATAGCCACTGCCCGCGGTAGTTTTCAGCGTTAAGGGATTGCCCCTCCAGTGTAGTTAGTGAAAAGGATGGGGCGGCAGGTTCGGCATTCGTCTCGATGGTTTGATACCAATAGGTTTTAAAGTCAATATTTATATCCAAAGTATCAAAATAACTGCGCAAACGCTGTAGATTATCACGGGAAGGTCTGGCCACGGCTAATTTAGCAAGGATATCCAAATACTCCGTAGGTTTGGTATGAAGACTGAGTTGACGCAATACGATTGATTCGGCTGATTCACCGGATTCAAATAGTTGCCTGTCCGTTTTCACCACATAGTCGAATTTCTGATCATTAGAAGAAGGAAAATAACGGATAGCTTCCTGCAAAGCAGCGATTTTTGCGGCCTGAATATTCGTAGTTTCCGCTTTGAGTAAATAGGCTTGAACGAGCAAGTACCTTACGTAAGCTTTCTCATAAGATTTTTCAAAGCTACCGTCTATATCTTTTTCAAGGTGTGCGTAAGATTCTAAATTAGTAATGACTTGTTCGAGCAAACCTTCGTTTCCTGCCGGGGGATCCAAGCTGGTCTTTTTCAAACAAAGTAATGCATACCGCTCTGCTTTATCTTTATAATTAAGCCCTTTTCGTAAAAGTTTGATATAGCTATCCCTTACAGCGTCGAATGGTAAAAGTCCTGCGTCAAACATGAGCCAATACCACAAAGGAGCGTATACACTTTTTAAATTGGGATTTTGAAAAGTTAAGGCTTGCAAAAAAACAGGATCTGTTTTCACAAAAGCGCTAACCATCTCGGATGTATGCAATTTAAAAACAAAATTTTTTTCGAAATCATCAACCAAGACTTTCGAAGTTTGCTCAAAGGCAACTGGGTCTGATCCTATTTGTTGTTTCCATTCCTGGAACAATTCTTCAAAATCGGCCGATGAAGTAGCAGGATCCCCTTGGCACCCGGATATAAAAAAGCAACCCAAAACAAAAAAATGAATAAGGAGGAGCTGCACTAATCGCTTATTTTCTAAATAGAATAAACACATTCTAATTTCCTTTTAAAACCTCATACATATATAAAGTAAACAAATGCCCCTGATCCATGAGCTCATTCTGACGATAAGAGATCAATTGATCATTGGAAGAACCGATAATAAATGGGAAATACGCTTCATTGGTGAGGTCATTTTCTACATTCAAGGGATTGATCAATATCCCTTTTTTAGTTTGTTTGTTTCTCAATGCAACAAAGTCCTGTTTGCCTTTGCGTACCACGAAATATTGGTGATTGGCTAAATCAATAAATATCTCCTTGAACAAAAATTTGTCAGCATATTTTAAAGCCAGTCGTTCTAAGTCACCTGTTTGGTCTATAGCTTCCTGGCTTATGGGGTTTACTCCATTTACCATTCGATATGCTATGACGAACTCCTTACCATTGTATTTATAAATAGTATTGTGGTAATTCATAAAACCAAAAACACCCTGAGCACTGATTTGAAGTCCATTATGCGGATTTGTCGCATGCGAAGCATTATTATTTACAAATCTTCCAAGAACTTCAAGGTTGTCATTGGTCACTGTTAAGGTACCTGCTTTATCCGTACAAAAAAAGAAGTAATGATTATCTTTTCTGTTGAAACGGATCGCTGGGAAATCTATATTCTTACTCGTAAGGTATGTTCCGTCCGAATCATACTGATGTAACTTATTCACATCTAATATTTCGAATCCCTTCTGAGTGATGATCACATCATAAGGCGTATTAAAACCTCCCGGCCCTTCTCCAAAATAGCCTACTTTCTTGATAAAGTTTCCACTCTTATCATAATGGTAGACGCCTTTGTTTTGAAAAAACCGATGTAAAATAACTATCCCCCCATCAAAAATAATAGCTTTATCAATCGTCTCAAAAACCACCGTAGTATCTATTTCAACGGAGTCAACTAAAGAAAATAATTCCGAAACCTTACCTGAAAAATCAGAAAATTCATCCAACCTAATAAACTGGTTTTCATTTTCTGTATCTTTTACACAATTGGTACAAAAGAAAAGCATCGCAAGCAATGCAAAGTTCCTACTCATATATAAAAATTTAAAAGAATAAGCACTATTATCTCCAAAAGAATGAATTGTATTTTTACGGTGCTTGTTCTTATTTAAAAACATAGAATACGCAACATAAGTAGTCGAGCAACACTAAATATTTTTTTTTGATGGGTCTTCTTGCCTGCCCGGCTGTGCCTCACGGGCAAGCAGGTTTCCGCTGCTCTGCGTTACAAAAAGCTTACAGAACCCCGGCTATGCTTACTTTTTACTGGGATGTGGGGCCCTTTTATCCCACTTCCTCGTTGATCAGCGAAAAAATAGCCTCAATCTAAAACACAAATTAATATTGCTCTACTACTTAATTTCAATTCGATTAAGCAGGTGGCCACATTTAACCAAAATGAAAACTTCAAAATGCTGGCAACTTTATCACCCCGTTCGAATGATTAAAATTATTCATCGTTGCCACCGCATTTTGTTGATTGACCACAAGTACAATCGACCCCATTGCCATTTACATGACAAATTTGGCGATTTCCAGTACCCCATCCTGGACAATCAAGCACTTCAACTTTACAACTTTCTCCCTGTCCTACACGGGCAGTTGCTTCAGTTGTAATTCCAAACGCAAAAAATAGCATAAAACAACAGCTTATGATAATGGCATTTTTCATAATTATTATGGATTAAATTCTACGCCTACTCTCTCCCAGGTTTTCGGCAATCCCTGAAACAACTGGCCAAATGTTCACTACAAATTTAAGGCGTATTTCATTGCCAAACTGTTTCATCTTGTTTCATTTTGTTTCAAAGTGTTTCAGCTATCAGTAAAATCTATTAGTTATTCCGAATGAATCGGTAACATCATGTATTTTAGACATTATCCGATCAAAATAAATTTACTTATTTTGGATTCAAATTAAAAACCGATCATGTTATCCTTTCTGGTACACCGGCCGATTGCCGTTCTGATGAGTTGTTTCGGTGCTGTGATGTTGGGTATCCTCGTGGCGGGTACCTTACCGGTATCGTTACTGCCGGATATCCCCATCCCAGCCATTAGCGTGCAGATCAGTTATCCCGATGTTGGGCCGCGGCAACTGGAAAACATTGTCGTTAAACCGCTGCGCAATCAATTGCTGCAAGTCAGCCGCCTGCGCGATATACGTTCCGAAGCCCGCAATGGGAATGCTACTATTGAACTCGATTTCCAATTCGGGGTCAATACGGATCTGGCTTTCATCGAAGTCAATGAAAAGATCGATCAAGTGATCAGCTATTTGCCCAAAGCTTTGGAGCGCCCCCGTGTGATCAAAGCCAATGCCTCCGATATCCCGGTCTTTCACCTCAGTGTCATTCCGAATACCTGGGAAGGGCTGAGCTCCCAAGCCCGCAATCAGTCCCTTCTGGAATTAAGCGAATTTAGCCAAACGGTACTCAAACGCCGTATCGAACAATTAACGCAAGTAGCTTTTGCGGATCTCAGCGGGACGGTGCAGCCGGAAATCCAGATCATCCCAAAGCAGGAATTGATGCATTCTTCCGGCATTCGTATCGAGGATATCCAGCAGGCCCTGCAATCCAATAACCTGGACCTGGGAAGTATCCTGGTGCAAGACGGACACTATCAATTTAATGTGCAATTTTCCTCTACCCTACAACGCGTAAGCGATATCGAAAACATCTACCTGAACCGCAAAGAAGACCTGTTACAACTGAAGGACATCGCCGCAGTGCGCCTGCAACCCCGCAAAAGACAGGGTAAATACCTTCTGAACGATAAAGAGGGCGTCATCATCACCGTCCGTAAACAAGCGGATGCCCGGTTATTTGCCCTCGAAGAGAGCTTCACCCAGCTATTGGAGTCCTTCCGGACGGATTATCCGCAATTGGATTTTGCGGTGACGAATGATCAAACGCGCTTCCTGCGGCTGTCGATCGAGAATTTAACTTCCAGCCTCCTTTACGGCGCTTGTTTTGCTTTCCTGATCATGTTCCTGTTTTTTCTGGAGTGGCGGGCTCCCTTCATGATCTGTCTTTCCATTCCCATTGCCCTGATCCTTTCGGCCTTAGGTTTTTACCTGGCCGGTATCAGTATCAATACGATCTCCCTGGCGGGACTGATCCTGGGCGTAGGCTTGATGATCGACAATGCCATCATCGTGATCGATAATATCCGCCAACAGCGACAACTTGGACTGCCGCTGAGTGCCGCCTGTATCCGGGGCGGTAATGAAGTGATCCGCCCTTTGATCAGCTCCGCGCTGACTACCTGTTCGGTCTTTGTACCTTTGGTCTTTTTGAGTGGAATTACGGGAGCCTTGTTCTACGATCAGGCGGTTTCTATATCAATAGCTTTGGGAGGCTCCCTGCTGGTGTCCTTTGTATTGTTACCTACCCTGTCCAGGATTATTTTGCGCAAACAGAACGTAAAGACTATTTCCCAGGAAGAATGGATCGCCGCTTCCGGGCGAACCTTCTACGCCCGTTCTGTCGATATCTTTCTACGCCACCGCTGGCTGGTCTTTATCATTTACCTGGCACTATTGATAGCCGGTTACCACTGTATCCAGCAAATGCCCCGTCAGGCTTTTCCGGCTATGAGCCGGGACGGGCTCGATATCGCCATCGACTGGAACGAGCCGTTGAACCTGGCCGAAAACGAACAACGGCAACAACAATTCCTGCATGATTTTCGGCAGCAATTCGAAACAGCCAGCCTCTTCATTGGCGAACAACAGTTCCTGCTCGACGATCAGCCACAGTTGAATAACGAAACCAGGATCCTGCTATACCGCAACGATGCAATTGACCTGGCCGTCTTACAAGACGAGGTGCGTGAGTACCTGAATGCCCGCTATCCCATTGCCTTGACCGATGTACGTCCCATCAGGAATTTGTTCGACGAAATATTTAGCAACGATGACTTACCCCTGGTTGCTCATTTACAATCCGCCGCCGACCGTAGCGTACCAGACCTCAGTACGCTGCAACCTTTGTTGAATGAATTACCGCCTTCCATTTTGCTGCCGCCCCGGCAGGAACAGATAAGCATTTACATCGACCGCGAACAAGCCAATTTATACCAGGTAGACTACACGGCGATTTTTAATAGTTTGAAGACTTTGTTGAACAACAACGAGGTTACTGCGCTGAAATCATCGAATCAGCTCATTCCCGTCGTTGTTGGCATGCCTGCATCCAGTCTTTTTTCAGTTATCGACGAAGCAATGGTTTCCAATCAGGATCAAAAACCGGTTCCGTTAAAACACTTTATCCGGGTCGAACGAACGGAAAATATTAAAACGATCAGCGCAGGCAGAGCGGGAGAAAGCTTTAATATTGGGTTTCCGGAGTTCTCTTCAGTATGGATCAAGGAGTTAAGGCAAAAACTACAGCACTACCCCTCCATAAATGCTTATTTTTCGGGCCGCGTTTTCGAAGATCAAAAATTACTGCAAGAATTGACGATGGTATTGCTGATTGCTGTCGTACTCCTTTACCTTATCCTGGCCATTCAATTTGAGTCCTTGTTGCAGCCTTTGATCGTTATTTTGATCATCCCATTGGGATTTGCCGGATCCTCGGTCACTTTGTATTGGGCGGGAGAAAGTCTCAATATCATTGCCTTGATCGGCATGGTGGTCATGGGAGGGATTATTGTGAATGATGCGATTCTGAAGATCGATATGATGAACCGGCTTTCCGGGAAATACTCGGTGCACCAAGCTATTCACGGTGGGGGGCGCCGCCGGTTGCGTCCGATCATAATGACCAGCTTAACGACGATACTGGCATTGACGCCTATTCTTTTTTCGGCTGGTCTGGGGGCTGAGTTGCAGAGGCCGCTGGCATTTGCGGTGATTGGGGGATTGTCTGTCGGCACTTTGGCAAGTTTATATGTGATCCCTGTGTTGTACCGCTTGGTGCGACGTTAGGGGCGAGACACCTTCAATAAAAGAATCCTACCCCTGCACCCATCACAGGCACCGTACGCTCAGCCGCCCTTCAATCGCATGGAGTTATATCATATATTTGCGAAAAAAATGCAACGCTACAGTTACCTCCCTTCGTTTTTCACATTGAGTTTATTGGTTTTTCTTCCTTTCTTCTCATCTTTTACTTTACCAAAAGATACCAATTGCCGGCTTTATGTTCCGAATGTTTTCTCTCCGAACGGAGACGGTACGAATGATGTTTTTTTGCCGCAAACCAATTCGGAGTGCCCCCTGGTCGCTTATGAATTGTTCATCTTCGATCGTTGGGGCGGTATTCTTTTTCAAACCACCGACATCAATAACGGCTGGGATGGAGAATTCGACGGCCAGAAAATGGAAGCGGGCACTTATGCCTATAATATTGAATACGCTTTTGCGGCTACGGATACTACGGTACAAGCGCTGTTGAAGCAGGGAGAACTGATTTTGGTGAGATGACTTTGGTGGAGGTTTGGTGATCCGGCTTGAATAGATAGGTCTAATTCTTTTCCTTAACAGCATTGGGCCGCCAGGTCGGCAGGTAGCACCTGTTCTCTTAATAGTAAGCTATTCTTCTCCCAAAAACGCTGCCAGCGGTTCCTTATCATTCCGCCAAACCACTATATTATTTTGATAAGCACCGACCAGAAACTGACCGTCCGTACTGATCGATAAATCCTTGAGGTTGCCAGGACCGTTGAGGGTGTGAATTAAAAAACCGGACTGGTCCCGGATCTCTAAAAGGCCATTAGCTGCCTCCAGAGCCAAAAGGTCACCTGCATTGCTCCATTCCAGGAGGGATGCCCCGTTTGGAATATCGACGGATGAAGACTTTCCGGTAAGGGTAACGAAGTGAAGAACGTTGCCATCCGTAACTACGGTAAAATTACTGCTGTTCGGTTGATGATCAAGGTCCAGTACCAATTGATCGGGATAAGAAAAGTTGCGTATAGGTTCAAAACGGGTTTGATCCCATAGGATCACTTTGCCGTCCAGGCCACCCGTAACCGGTATATTTTCGGGCGGAAGAAAGAGCACGGAGCTTACTCCCGCAGCATGTCCCGTGAGTGTTTGCTGTTGATTGGTCTTTAAGTTCCATAAAATGGCATTATTATTTTCCAAGCCTATTAAGACGAGGGTACCATCCGACGTAATAACCAGGTCGGTGATACCGCCGGCTACGGTGAGGGAATCCACCGTCTGCTGATCTTCGAGTCTCCATATCCGTATCTGGCCGCCATTATCAGCGCTGGCAATCGTTGCTGTCGCTTTGGCTGCATCCAGAGCAACTATGCGTTGACTGCCGTGACCGGTGTAGGTCCAATCAGGAGTTAGCGCACCCGCTGTTCCCATTTGCCATCCTGTGATATTGCCATTGCGCGAGGCAGTGAGTAAGTAGTTTCCTTCGCGGATATACTGTAACCGTTCGATATCAGCATTGGTTGGAGTCGCTAGGCGTTGAATGGGGACGGTTACCGGAATTTGCCAACGCAGTAATCCGCCGGTAACATCGTTCGTAAATAAAAGAATATTGGGGGACTTACTCAGGGATGCACTGCTGATTTTTTCGGAATGCCCCTTCAGTTCAAAAATCGGATCAGCTTCGTATGCTGGAGCCCAAACGTAGGCTATTTCACTCGCAATTGTCACGATCATCCTTCCGTTTGCTGCAAAATAGGCCTGATCGAAGTTTACATTATCTCGTTGAAGCCGGTCAACTTCCGACAGAGCATCCTCTGAAAAATTAAGGTAAACCACTTCATCACGGATCGTATATAAGGCCTGCTGTCCCTCTTCGGAGAAAGCGACACTATTGATCGGTATGCCTGTGGTATTTGCAAGCACCTCAGCAGAAGCATTTGCTAGGTCACACAAAAAAAGGCCCTTGTCCGTTCCTGCCAGCAACCATTGATTGTCCGGATGCAGGGCAATGGCGTGTATGATACTCACCTCGGGCAGATCCAGTATCAACCGCGGAGTAGTCTGGTTAAACTGCCAGACTGTGATATTGCCGGTATTATCTCCCGCCACCAGTATCCTATTATCGGTCGCCATATCGATACACTCGATTCCTGGTTTTCCCTCTCCCTCAAACCCGTATTTTTGGGAAACGGCGCTGCGGCCAACTTCCCACAAGTGAATAACATGATCGGCACCGCCGGCTATAACGTATTGGTCGTTTTTCGAAAACCGGATCGCTTGCACCGTACTTTCCGGACCGGACAACTCTTGTTCTTTTACAAGGTCCCCTGCTTCATCTTCCGCAAATAAAAATACACTGAAAGTTCCGGCATTAGCATACGATAATGCCAGCAGTTTCTCCGTTGAAGAGGCTGCTATTTTCGCGGGTGCTGCCTCCAATCCATTATTCAAAAGAATACTATCGTAAAGGATATGCTCACCGTATAACTTTTTCAGTTCAGTAAGCAGATTGATTTCAGCCTTGTTTTCTTCCCATACTGACCGTAACAACTGAAAAGCCTGAGTTGGGTTGTCATCGGCAATTTGTCTGGATTGGGTCAGCACCCGATTTATTTCCAGGCTTTTATTGCGTTGCCAAAAGAACAGCACCGTGCTGACTATCAGAACTAAGGTAGCTACCGCCAACATGCCCTGCAGGATATAGGAGCGACGTTTTTTTCGTTGCTCAGCCAATATTCCGTTTCTGCATTTTTCAACGAAATCTTTTTCCTTTAAAGATAATGCCCGCATTCCGGCCGAGCCATGATCCAGGATGCTGAGTTCGGCTTCATTCAATGGCAGCATCTGATCCTCATTGGTGCCTGACTTGCTATCCCATAGACGCGCAGCTACCTGACCTGGAGTATCCGAGGTACGATATTTTTCAATGACTACCGGAGCCAAGACGTCGTGCGTTAACCTTACGGCTTCCGCATCACCGATCGTTGCTTCGCTCAACAGGTAATACTGCTTCAGACGCGTGATCAATTGTTCTATATGTTCCGGTGGGTGTTGGTTGTATCTTTCAAGTAGCGTTTCTTTTTTTTCTAGTCCGGCCGTAGCACGTTTAGTTGTCAGAAAGTAGAGCAGGTCATATACGAGCCCTGTTGCTATGGGAATGTCATCCCATGCGGCTAATTTCCCTAGTTGTTCTTCAAAAAGGCGTTGTATCCAATTGCCTTCTTCCTCTATCTGCCGGTAAAGTTCAAGGTCAAACACTTTTTCTCCCGATCCTTGTCGGCTGGATTCGGTTTGTTCCCACATTTTAGTCAATAGTACCTGCAATACGGTGGCTACGGGCGACTCCGCATCGCGGCTCAAATCACGGGCGATGGCCGGAGCCAGTTCGGACGTAACCTTTAAACCATAGGGTGCTTCAGGATTTTTATCTTTACTGAGTCCTTCTACAACTTCAAAGATCGCTTTTTCCCGGAGGCGATCTACGCGTATTTCCGGCAGGAAGATGGGTAGAACTGTTCCGAGCTCTTGCTTCACCCGTCCCAGGTATTCCTCCCGAAAACTGAGGATGACTTTGCCCTCAACACTTTCACCACCGGTAAATAGCGTCTTGAGCAGCCGCCCGAAATTCAGCAATTCATTCTCTACGTCGGGATCGGGGATCGTATAAACCTCTTCTACCTGATCGACGATCAACGTAAAGGGTTTTTTCGCAGCTCTTTCTTTATCCAACCATTTTTGTTTGATCACAGTTGGATCGTTGCTTCCGAAGTATTGATAGAGTGGCCGGGCTAAACCCCCGGTAACGGGACGTGCATAGAGGTACACTTCTTGTTCTCTTTCCAGGCGGGGCAATAGACCTGCCTGCAATACGGAAGACTTTCCTACGCCTGACTGACCGTAGAGGAGGATGATGGGAGTCTTATTTCTGTAAGGAGAAGTAATTTCTTCGTACAGGTCTTTGATCAGGCAGGAACGTCCGAAAAAAATAAGGGCGTCCTCCCGCTCGTATCTTCGCAGATTTTTGAATGGCTGGGGAGGGTATACAATGTCATTGGGGAGCGGAGGGAGAAAGAAGAGGCAATCTCCTTTCATTTTAGGAAAGCTCCATGCCTTGTATAATTCGGCTCCCTTTTTGGGAAACAGGTCCCACGGGAATTGATCTTTCGGGGAGTCAATCAGGAATCCTTCTCCCCGGTGTTTGGTTTCACCGATCCGGTGTTTGTATTCGTGGGACTCGTAGGCTTCTTCGATAGACCTGCCTGCCGAAAGTTGTTCGTAGAAATAAAGGGCAAAATCGCGCGCTGCGGCATCCCCGATCCGGGAGTAGGTAGCGAGGACCAAAGGAATACCGTATTCCTGATAGATGCTGACCTGTCCCTGCGTTTCGCACCCGTTCAGGAAGAGGAGCTGCAGATTTGGTGCTTTCTTCGCCAAAAATTCCGCAAGGGCAGCGGGTGAAGCGCTCTGTTGACGACCATCGCTAAAGTCACGCAATAAAAGTTGATAACTATTCGTATGGCCCGCAAAATGAAAGATGACCAAATCATCCGCGTACTGCGCTACTTTTTCTACAATATCGGAAGCAGTAGCGTTGGGGATGGAGTAAAACTCACACCATCCCCGTGCTTTTGCTCTTTCCAGGTGCCGTTCGATACCCTTGAGTTCCTCATCGAGCATTTCCAGCTTCAGGTCACTTTGATTACCGTATCCGGCGTAAGCCAGTAGTACTACAGGTTTATTCATTTTTTACTTTTGCGTCCGAAGGCCGCCAGTTTGAGTTTCAAAAACAATTCAAATGTAGTCATTTGCGTAGATACTTCTAACGCTGGTAAAGTATTGCAGTAGAAATTTGGCGTGTTCACATTGAAACATTCCTCGACACTCGGGTTTTTGAAGAGCACTGGAAAATTAGTATAATTTACCCGGGCACCACCGACGATTCCGTGCACATCTCCAATTTCCACGGAAAGCCCCGTCGTGAATCCTAGACTGGTCTGATGTTGATCCTCCCGATTTTGCAGCATTCCATACCTTCTGGCTGGAGAGCCATTTCCTCCGCTGTGAATGACAAAGCCGTTAATGAACGACCTGTTGACGATTAAGGGAAAATTGAGACTAGCATGACCACTAAGACGAAGTAAATTTTGCAGCTGTACGCCTATCAATCCGCGAATATTGGCTTGTTGTATTTCAGTTTGATCTCTTACGAATTCTCCGAAAGAATATTCGAACTTTTGACGAGTATAACCGACTCCGTATCCCCAGGCTAGCCATCCGCGTTGCATAGGTGCGTTTTGGTAAGTGAGCTGTAGGGAAAAGTTATCCGTAATGTTCTCGGTGATGGGGTCAGCGCTCACTTCATATTCATTAGGAAAAGACTCTCCATCATCAAAAAACGTTTCTATCCCATTTACAGTGATATTCTGGCTTAAAGGATAACCAACACTCAGGAACAGTCCCTTATGTCTCCACTTGGGCCGGGCTCCAGAAAGTGGAATATCTTTCGGTGCTCCCGTAAATAAAATACCACCATCAATTTCAGTGTCTCTGGGTCGTTTATCGTGGGTAGGAATTTTGAACACCAACAATCCTTTTTCTTTGCGCATTAGCCCTACGTTACGGATGACAAAGATCAGGCTGTCTTTTCCAGTACTTTCCACTCTTCGCCATTGTACGGACCGTTCACTTTCCGGCGTGATGCCAGGACGGTAGACTTGTACTTTGGGTTCACACAGGGCGGTATCGATAACGATATCTTCGGGGCCAGCCAATAGATCCTTCGAAATGGTCAGGCCGATGCGTACGGTATCGACAACTCCCTTTCCTTTATTTTTATACCGGATTTTTCCGATAAGGTCCTGCTGTTGTCCGCGCTTGTAATAAATGACGCGTGGTTCGATGGTGATGCGATTGGGATCGTGAACGTCTTCTACTTTGAAGTTGTAATCGGTCAGGTGTTTTTTGCGGGAAAAGGACTGATCGTCGGGTACGTACAAGGCGGAAATTTTCAAGGACTCGGTGCGGTAGCGATATGCTGCAAGGCTTTTGTTGACCACTAAAGAATAGAAAGCATTGAAATTACCGCCATTAGCTACCTTAAAGACTATCTTGTCATCGAATTCATTGACTGCCTGATCCACTACAAATTCAAGATCACTCGGAGAAAGTAATCCTGGTAGTTTTGCCTGTAAATCCTCCCAGGTCGTTTTGGTGAGAAAATCTGCGTAGTATAAGCCCGGGCTATCCTCCGGATCCTGACTGTCGTTAAAGGGAGAGAAATTCAATTTCTGGACATCCCCGGCATTGTTATACAATAAGATCAAATGCCCTCCCGAATTACTTTTGGTACTCACCGCAACGCGTACCGTATGCTTGGGAATAGCCTCTTTGTTCGCATTGGTTTCGATGGTAACGTCTTGTCCTGGTTCGAAATCGTACTCCTTATCCGGTTTACCGAGCTGGTCAGCGGTAATTGTTTTGGTAACCAGCGGAGCTTCGGGAACCGCCCGGGCGTAAAGGGGGGCGACGTACAACTTCACTTGATAAGTGCCGGGTCGTGCATATTCGTGCTGCATGCGCGGCAGCGTGCCTTCTTCTTGTTCCTGCATGGCGTAATGGCCGTCGCCAAACTCCCAGAATAATAACCAGCGGGGACTTTTCTTTTCGCTGGTCGGATTGGCGGGTGGATCCATCCACGTAATGACAAATTCCCGCGAAAAACTGTCATAATAAAAATCGCAATGCTGTGCACTTAGAAAAATTACTGCAGGGAGTAATAGAAAAGTTAAAAAGGTAGATTTCATAATTTGGTATTTAGAATTATTGTATCCGTGTCTTTTGCGGTAAGCAAAACCCTACAGGTTAGACTTACCTACTTGAAAGGATAATCTGCGTTATTCAAATTACAAAACTTTAAGGTATTTTGAAAGTTTTGGTCTTCAGATTGATCTCTATAGGCGTTTTTAGGTCAATCACTCATCACCTTTCCGTACAAAGCCCTTACGCGGTGGTAATGCTTCACGACGATCACGTTTTTATCAATATTACGGGCTACTTCTTCGGGAATGCCGCCAAATAAGATCTGTTGGTAAATACTTTGGCTGGCCGCACCGATCATAACGGTATCGTAGTTTTCGGAGGCCTCAATGATTCCTTGGGCTACATCGCTATTTTTGATCAATTGATCATCCATGGATATCCGGTTTCTGGTACGCAACCGTTTTAAGGTGCGGACTAGGTTATTGCGGGTAGCCTGTATAACTTCCTGACTGGCATCCGGACTTACGATTTGGCAGGTGGTAAGATGTCCATCTATGGCGTGCACCAGAGCGTGTGCGTATTGTTCAGCACACTGGGCGTGCTCACCGCCGGCAGTGGGTAGTAAAATTCTGCGTACCTGCCCTTGGCCTACCAGTTTGACCAACATAATATCGGTTTGGGCATGGGTAACCACGGTGTCCGTAATATTACCCAAAATTCTTTCTTTGCTGGAAGTGCTGCCTTTCCAGCCGAGTACCGTCAAGTTGCAGTAATGGACGCGGGAGGTTTCCAAAATCGCCCGCGCGATATTGTAGCCGATGCGGATCAGGGTATGCGCGGGAACACCTAGTTTTTCTGCATATTTACGGGCTTCCCCCAACAGGATCTCTTCTTGTTCCAGCATACTGTCGTCATAGCTGGTCAAAGCGATCTGTGCGGGTAATTTCACGACTTTCAGCAGCAATAATTCCCCATTTCGTTCTTTGGCGATAGCAGCCGCGATCTCAATGAGGCGGTTCATGTTTGTCGGATTGGCAATAGGTACTAAAACCCTGAATTTTTCCCGGTCGAACCGGCTGCGGCCATGACTGTGGGCAATGTGTGAACGACCGCCGGGAACAGCCGTTTCCACTGGTTGTGCCCCTTTCCAGGTGAAAAAACCGATCACTCCCAGGATCAAGGTTCCTAATGCCAGTAACAATGGCATCGGATGGCTAAAGATCAAATATATCAGGTAGGTATTGGCCAATATACCCAAAGCCGGAATGATGGGTACCAGGGGCACTTTAAAAGGACGCTTTATATCCGGAAACTTTTTCCTATGAAGGATAAGGGCCATATTCACCATGATCAAAGCCAGTAATAAAACGGTATTTGCAAAATAGGAAAGGTCTTCCAGTCGCAGTATTAAAGTAAAGATCAGGATCGTCCCCCCGATCAGAAATACTGAAACAATGGGGGTACGGGTTCTCGCATTGATTATACCCACCTCAGCGGGTAAATGACCAAGCTTACTCATAGATAAAATAACCCGTGAGCCGGCCATGATGGAAGCGTTAGAGGCGGAAACCATTGAAAAGATCGCTCCGCCAATAATGACGTAGCCGCCGAAAGAACCCAGGAATTTTTTCGCTGCGGCGCCCATCGAAGCTTCATCGTATTCCGTCAAACCCGCAAATAACACTACCAGCACCACCAATACGTAAAGGATCGTTACTACTCCCATCGACAAAAAGATCGCCCGGGGTATATTTTTAACCGGTTCTTTTACCTCTCCCGCTGAAGCTGCTATCGCCGAAAATCCAAAAAAGGTGATGAAAACCATCGCGGCGGTTGAACCGATCATGACCAGGTCGGTGCTGAAGCGATTCATCACTTCCTCCGCGTCAACAAACCTTAGTCCACCAAAGATGAACCAAATCAGCAGCACTACTTTGGCTGCCGTTACGATCACCTGAAATTTGCCACTCTCTTCCGTTCCTTTAATATTTAAAAGCGTCAGAATGATTAAAAAAACAATACCCGATAAGGATTCTATGGGACTGTGCCAGATGAACTCATTGAAATAACTGGATAAACTGGCAATGTAGAAAGCGCAGGAAGAGGTGTAGCCCAAGATCAAAGCCCAACCCACAAAATAGGCCAGTGGTCCCGGGTAGGTCTTACGGGCATAGAGGTAGCCTTCTCCCGTTCGAGGATAGATCGATACAAATTCACAATAGGTCAGGGCCGTAAAGCTGGCTGCTACTGCGGCTAGTAAAAAAGCTACAATTGCCGCCGAACCGACGTTGCGAATGGCCAGGCCCGACAAAGTGAAAATGCCAGCAGCAATCATGGTGCCGACACCAATTGACAAAGCGGTTGTCAACCCTAAATCCCGGCTCAACTCGGTTTCTACTTCCTGATGCGCTATGTCTTTGTGTTCCATTCTGACCAGGGCTTTATACAATTGGACTTTTGACGCTAGACACTAGACGCTAGATTTTAGACAACAAACC
>CAZHNG010000047.1:0-26735 GCA_964533785.1 uncultured Saprospiraceae bacterium
CTCACCGATCTTCAAATAACCATTTAATTCAAACCATTCTTCCGGCATGGCCAGCATTTCTTCTTCCGTCGGATTACAGGAAGCTAACCAGCTAAACCCTAATGCAAAACCGCCTCCGGCAATAGCCGACTTCTTTAGGAAAGACCTTCTATTATATTGTGTTTTTACTAAATTCATATTTTTATTTTTTTTTGAACCTTAAGAGGCTGAACACCAAACCCTGACAGTAATAGACAGGTAGAAGCTAAAAGAGCTATAACAGACTTTTCTGACATCAAGAGTCTAATACACAGCGTCTTTTTTTATTTAAGACAATTTCGCAGCAGTTTTTACGGCTGCTTTGATGCGGGTATAGGTGCCGCAACGACAAAGATTACCATCCATTGTAGCTTCGATTTCAGCATCGCTTGGATTCGGATTGGATTTCAACAGTGCTGCTGCAGTCATGATCTGTCCTGTCTGACAGTAGCCGCATTGAGGAACATCATGCTCCAACCATGCTTTTTGTACGGGGTGATCACCATCTTCTGATAAGCCCTCAATAGTAGTGATGGCTTGATTACCCACCTGAGAAACAGGCAGCATACAGGAACGCATGGCTACACCGTTAATATGGATGGTGCAAATACCACATTGCGCAATACCGCAACCGTACTTTGTTCCTACCAGATCGAGATGTTCCCTTAATACCCACAACAAAGATGTTGCGGGATCAACGTCTACCTCTCGTTTTTTTCCGTTGACATTAAGATTGAAGATTGCCATAATAAATATTGGTTAATTGTCTGAATGAGAAGCCATTTCTTTCGTAATTAAAGATAGCTTAATTTTCTTTCCAATAATTACACAAATCAAACCATTGTCTACAAAATTTAAACATTATGGCCAGTACTTCAAATGGGTATGGTGTTAAATAGAAAAGAATGCAAGGTGCTGTTGTTTGGTTTTCGTAGGTTTCTGTTTGAAAATCATTAGAAAGAGATTGGTAATCACAGGAATTGTACTGCAAAATCTGCTACTGTCCAACTCAGTCTTTATGGGGTAGTTGATTTTTAGAGACCTTTGGGAAGGTCGAGAATCCCATTTGCGGTTATTCCATACATCAACGCATTGAATTCGAATGATTTTCAGGAAGGTGCCGGTGAGAGCAGTTTTGAATTCGGAGGAGGAAATGCAAGAAAATCTCGCCTCATTATATCTAAAAATTCCTTATATTTGCATCCTAATATTGAAAAGCACTATCATCCTTATATCCCGACCCTCCAAGAATACCTCGCTAATACTACTCCATTATCTTCAAAGACACCTATTCAAAATTGGAACCATTTGTGGGTGATAAAGGTTAAATTTCCCTGTTCACCGTAACAATAATCGCAAATTCTCATTGTTTAAATACTAAAAATCCCAATTATGAAAAAATTGCTGCTATTGTTTTGCCAGCTATTTTTCCTTTCCCTTTCTGCGCAAACCGATATCCTAGGCGGGATATTCGGCAAAGAAGAGGCTGAATTTAATCTTTCAGTTCAAACAACCGAAAATGAGGGGGTAGTTGACCTCACTTTTTACTATACCCACAGCAAAGTAGACGCTTTGGAAATTTCTTTTTGGATCATGGACTTGGGAACGAACTTTATTTCCAGTGGAGAAAAAGAAATGGTGAAAGGGCTACAAGAAATTGGGAATCGCTCAGAAAAAGTAGTCACTATAGAAGGATTGCAAGAGAATCATTTTTATACAATTGGAATCGACTATCGCAGTCCGCGGGGCATATCCAGGAAATTTATGTCTAAGGTCCTGATGGATGGATACCATTACAAAGGTCAAGCAACCGCACCAACTGTAAATGAGGAGATTGATACCCCGATGACGGAGTTAGAAAAGCCCCGTGAAGTTAATGCTCAGCAGCCCTGTTTCAATCCTTCCTATTCGTTGAGGGTAGAACCAGCCGGCTATTGCCAAAATTTTGATAAACCGGCAGTATTGATCCAGTGCGAAAATTGCCAGGGAAAAGAGTGGGAGTTTAGCGTGGAAACCCGTACTGCCTTTGGGGATTGGGAGCCTGTTCGTGCGGATGGTAAACGGCAGCCGGCATCAGGAGTGTCGCTGCGAACGGAACCCCTTTGTACCTTACCTGATGGTGAATATGAAGTTCGTGTCTTGGCCTGGGGAATGAACTGCCCTACGCCCGTGATGGAATCCGTGGGAACTCCGATTACTATTGGCAATCTTGGCATTACCGGATCAAACGAATTGCCTGGCGAAAACAAAGCAATAGAAACGGAAGCTGTGCAATCCATACCTGATTCTTGCAGTGTGGCTTATGAAGCGGTTATTGATGGCAATTTCATCAAAGGAACCCTCGAGTTACCATTCAATTCGCCTTGTAGCGATTTTGAGCCTTATGTGAAAGTGCGCTACGTACATCCCAGCTACCGGGATATCACTTCTGAACCGATTCTTCTACTTCCGGGCGGACGAGTACCTTTTTCAATTGAACTGGATGAAAGAGACCTGGAGCGCAGTATCCATACCTTGCAAGGGATCACCTATCTCGGGGAAGGAAACGGTGTAGAAGATATTCTTATAAATACATTTTGGATGAGACCTTCCAACCCTTATGCTTATGCCGAAGAAGAGCCCGTTACAGATAATGCAATGAACATGGAAACCAAAGGAGGGGAGGAGGAATTCGAATCTTCTTTGGCGGATGAACAAAGTATTGAGGAAGTCAGTGTAACAGCTTTTGATCCTAACTGTACGCAAATCCAGGATTTGCAATTGGTGTATGGTTCTGGACGATCCAAAAAACCTTTGTTTGTTTCCTGGTTGAGTCCGCGTTGTTGCCAGGAAGATGGTTGTGATTATTCAGTATGGGCCGGGCCGGCACCGGATCAATTACGCTTGCTCGTAAAAGGTAGTAAGCCTGGTGCCGTCGTTAAAGAGTTGATGCAAAATGCCCGTGCAAGTGATGGTTACTACGAGGTGGTTGTTAATACCAGAAATGGTAACCGTAAGGCCGCTTATGTACCGGGGGAAGGACCAATTTACGGTATCGAAGAGATTGCTAACTACCATGACCTACTCAACCCTATGGAAGAGGAGGTGGTCGTTAAGTTAGAAACCTATGATACCTATCCCAAGCCAACCCTGGCTCTTAAAGAGTTTCGTTCTTGCCGTATTTTCAGACCAACAACTTTGAGCACTGACAATATGGTAGAACCAGGAACAATAGTCAATATTAGCTATGATTTTTCCGAAAAAGGCTATCAATACACCTTATATATGCAACCGGCTGGGTCGGCAGAGTGGTACGTAGCGCCTGAGACCAAGGAATTGCAGGGAACAGCCAATTTTGAATTTACAGCAAAGCCAAAACACACAGGTAAATACCTGATCTTGGCTTATAATCCTTCTATTACCTGGGGGTGTTTATCCCTTCCGGTTTCTGAGGCCGTGGAGTTGAAAGTAGGAAAGAATAAGTAAAGGTCATAGACGTTAGAAGCTTGGCATTTGAAGCTAGAAATATTAGCTTTAAAACTTGTGGTATATGATCAAAGCCATGATCTTTTTGAAATTGTAGTAGGAAAAGAATCAGGATCAGTAATTCCTCATCTGGGTAAACTTCCGAGGTTTTCCGGCTCTTTTCGCGTGAGAAATTGCTGAATCAGGTTAATCTTTGACATAAAACAAGATAGTGCCGAATTAATAAACATAATGTGCTCGACTACTAATATGAGAAAGCTGCTCTTCTTCCTTCTAAATGTATTGTTTGTAACTGTCGTACAAGGGCAAGAGTTGAACGTACAAGGAAAAATTATTTCTACCGAGAATGGCGGACAATCCATCTCCGATGTCGAAATTATTGTAAAGGGAACCAATGTGCGGGTATACTCTAAAAATGATGGTACTTATGAGTTATCTATAGAGATGTCTTCTTTTGCAGACATTTTTTATCACCGGAATGATCCGAATAGTCCGGTCCTCATTTTTTCCAAAGAAGGTTACCGGACGATGGAGATCCCGGTCAAAGGAAGAACCTATATCGATTTGGTGATGCAACCTTCCGACCCTCTACTGGAATCCATTATTAAAACAGGTTCGGCCATTGGTCAGGCCCAACAATTATTGTGTTATTCAGTGGGGGAGGTTCAGGAAGAGCAGATCACCCAGACCCATACCTCCGATGTGGGGGTTGGTTTACAAGGAAAAATTCCCGGCTTACGGGTAAACCTTGCCAATACGCAACCTGGGCAAGGCGTATTTTTTCAGTTGCGTTCAGCCAACTCGATCGCTAATGGCCAGCAACCGCTCGTCATGTTGGATGGTATCTATCTCAATGGTTCTTCTCTGGCTGATATTAACCTGGAAAATGTAGAAAGAATAGAATTATTAAAAGGTGCGGCGGGTGCTTCCTATTTTGGATCACGGGCGGCAAATGGCGTAATACAGATCTTCACTAAGCGAGGGAAGGGTCTTAATGAGGTTGGTACTAAAGTCATTTATCGTGGTGAATATGGGTATACGGAGGAAGTGGGCCGCTACGATATCAATCAATTTACCAATAGAGAGATCCTAAATTCCGAGGGGCCTCAACCCGTTTTGGGGAATGCAACCGAAGAGAACGTTTTTGATACCCCACTTCCAAATTTCCAGGATTATCAATCAGATTTTCTTTTTCAACGAGGTGACTTTTATGCGAATAACCTGACTATAGTAAACAGGTCGGCTACCACAAATTTTTTAGCTTCCTTTCAGCATTTGAAAGATGAGGGTGTTTTTCAAACTTCGGATGGGTTTACCCGTAATAATGTGCAATTAAACCTCGACCACCAGGTTAGCAATAAGTTTGATTTGCAGTTTACTTCGATGTATACTAATTCAAAGCAGGACTTATTGGCCAACTTTTCGAATGGCCCCAACAGCTTCTTGGCTACGACTTTATTTTTTACGCCTATGTTTGACTTAGGTGCGGCCAACGAAGAAGACGGTTCGGAGTTTGATTGGGATATCGATAACACCGGAGCGAATATTACTAATCCGCTTTACGACAGGAATAACAGCAGCCAAACCGTTGACCGCAATCGACTGATAGGAGGGATCGGGGCGAATTATTTGGTGAACGATTGGTTAACCTTGAGCTATTTTGCGGCGCTGGACCGGTCAGAAAACAATTTTGAGCACTTTGTTAACAAAGGTTTTTTGAGCACCAATGTACCGGCTCAATTCAGTCGCCTGGCAACGGCTGATCCGGGGATTAGCAACGGCGGCGGTATTCAATTGACCAACAGGATCAACAACCTGTTTATTTCCCGTACAGATGCCGCCATAAAAAACAAGTTTGGCAACTTCAATACCGCTTTACGCCTGAGCTTTCTTTACGAAGATCAAACCGAAAAATACAAAGAATCGTTTGGTGAGAACCTGGTTGTTAATGACATCCAGTCGCTCGATAATGCACAGGACAATATCCGTATTGCTTCTGATCAACAGGATTTCGTAGCCTATAGCGGATTTTTGATCGCCGATATTGATTACAAGAACAAATACATTTTTAGCGGACTTTTCAGAAGAGAAGGTACTTCGTTGTTTGGTTCGGATGCGCAATGGTCAAACTATTACCGGGTAAGTGCAGCTTACCGGGTTTCCGAAGATTTGAAGATCAAAGGTATTCAAGAGTTAAAACTTAGGGCATCGATGGGTACGGCCGGTATTCGCCCGACTTTTGAGCAACGGTTTGAAACCTTCCAGTTGATCAATGGTAACCTCAGTAAAAATACACTGGGAAATGACGCCTTACTTCCTGCAACTGCCATGGAAACGGAACTGGGTGTAGATATGCAGTTTTTAAAGCATTTCCGGGTAGAATTTAATTATTCCAATACGGAAACGACCGATCAGATTTTATTGGTACGACAGACCGCTGCTGCTGGTTTCCTGGGGCAATGGCAAAATGCCGGCACCTTGGAATCCACCGTTTACGATGGCCGGTTGAGTATTGATCTGGCGCAAATGTTTAAAATGAAGAATAAGGGCTTCAACTGGTCAGTAACGGGCGTTGTAGACCGTATTGAACAAACGGTTAAATCACTGGATGTGCCGAGTTACGCTACAGGGCCGGGTATTCAGCAAACCGACTTATTCCTCATTGAAGAAGGGAAATCATTTGGTACGATGATCGGAGAGGTTTTTGCTACGAGTTTGGATCAATTGCAAGGTATGGAAGGTGTTGATCCTGGTGAATTTTCCATCAACTCCGCCGGATATGTTGTGCACAACGATGTATTGGGAACGGCTAATGAAGTACCCTACAAATTGGTGGATGCTAATGGTAATGCCATTATTCAGGAAATTGGCAATGTAAATCCAGATTTTCGTATGGGTATTATCCACGAGCTGGAATACAAAAGGCTGAAATTATACACCTTATTCGATTGGAAAAAAGGAGGAGATGTTTACAATCTTACAAAACAATGGTTGTTCCGTGATCAAAGACACGCAGAAGTCAGTGAATTTAATGACGTTCCCGCTTCGTTTTACGGAAATGAGGGATTGTATAATAATTTGAGGGCCAACAACCACTTTGTGGAAGATGGCAGCTATTTTATGTTGCGTGAAGCAGCTTTGTCCTATACTTTTAGAAGCAATCAGCTCAGTGGTCTATTCGGTAATTTAATGGAGAGCCTGGAATTAGCACTTATTGGAAAAAACCTGTTCACCCAAACCGATTACAGCGGCTTACATCCTGATGTGACGAGTGTACCGAGAGATGAAAACACTTTATCAAATCGTTTTCCCGGCGCGCCTGGTAGTAATCTCAGAACCCCCAATGGCGATCCTAATATTTTCGTTGTTGATGCTTTCAACTACCCGTTACGTAAATCCTACACTTTTAGTCTACAGGTAACCTTTTAATAACTATTAGACTTGTCTAGACGGTGTATTCAAATTGGAAAAATGAGGAATTTTTATTTATATCATTACTAATTTTGAAGCCGCCTAGCATCGCTAAGCAATGAAAAATTCGAATGATATAGATAAAAAGGTCCATTTTAACTTTTGAAGACACCGTTTAGACAAGTATATTCACCAGATCTCAAGAAATACCAGCTGCTTTAGTTAGTGCATTATGCATTTGTTTATTCTTTGGAAAATGCGACTAAACCACCATAGCTTTACATTCCCTCAGATACGGGCTATTCAGAATTTAGAGATTTCGTAGCAAAAGAATCGTTATAAATTGCATTCGTCATAATATTCAGTTTCGGAATGTTGATTAATAAAATGTATATGAAACGTAGTTTTTTCCTTATTTCTTCCTTATTGCTGGCCATCGCTTGCGACGACTTGAATACGGAGAACAACAATAACCCCGATCGGGAAACCGTATTATCAACGGGCGGAGATTTAGTATCCGTGCTAGAAGGAGCTTACATCACCTGGTGGCAAAGTATTCATGGTGCTTTTCCGGTAATTGGATTGTCCGTGGCTGCCGATGCCTATAGCTTATCACTGGATGACTTTGGAGCAAGAAGAATGGGGGAGGAGCCCAGAAAGGTTTACAATAATCGTCTAACAGAGGAAACCAGTTACCGCAGCATTGTAGAAAACCCTTGGCGGGGCTGTCTTTCTGCTGTTTCCAGTGCCAATGATGTGATCAATGCTCTGAATGAAGGCATCACTATTGATAATGGCGGCGCGCAAGACCAGGCCTTGCTGGCGGCAGCCCATTTTATACGTGGTGTAAGCTGGGGATACCTGGGGCTGATGTATGATAAAACCATAATTGCGGATGAGAATACGGACTTTACCCAACCCGTAGTGTTTACCGCTTATAAAGATGTCATTGAAATGGCAGTAAATGAGTTGTCTACGGCGGTTGACCAAAGTGAAAATGCAGGAGCAGATTTCGTGCATGCTTATTTTAATGGCGTTACACTGGATCTAGATGGTTTTATCCAACTTTGTAATTCTTATGCAGCCCGTTTTCTGGCACAATACCCACGTACGGCCGTAGAAAATTCGGAAGTGAACTGGGAATTGGTATTAGCCTTGACTCAAAATGGCATAGAAGAGGGTTTTGCTCCACTTGCCGACGGAAATGCCTGGCAAAGTTATCACCGTTATGTTTTTGCGGAAACGGGTGAAGGCCCTTTCTGGGCGAGAGTGGACCAACGTATTGTAGCGGCAATAGATACCACCCAACCGGCTCGTTACCCTGAGGTCAATGCAAAAGGGGAAATGCCCTTGGAAAATAAAATGGCGACGTCGAATGATGAACGTATAGCCAGTGATTTTCTCTTTTTTCCCGCTAATAATTTTCCAGTAGACCGCGGAGAATGGCATTTTTCGCACTATAAACACCATAGAAATATTACAGATCCGGGGTTTGCCGGAAATGGTTCCTCGGAAGGACCAATGCCTGTTTTTCTGAAAGCAGATAACGAGTTACTCAAAGCAGAAGCCCAACTGAGGTTGAATAGGGTAGGGCAGGCGATAGAGATTATCAATGCCGGGACCTACGTAACTCGCGGGGGATTGCAATTGGAAGATAATACTTCGCAAGAGGTAGCAGCAGCTATCATGTACGAAAGATCCATCGAACTATTGAGCACCGCTCCGATGAATATGTGGTTTTATCGTCGGCGTATTGGACCCAGGGTAGATTTTACTTTGCTTGACGCACTGGGAGGGCTGCAAACGGGCACCCCAGCTCAATTGCCGGTACCTGCAGATGAACTCAATATTCTTGGATTAGAGCCTTATAATTTTGGAGGCCCGCAGGATCCGGAGGGTATTGAGCCGGTCTTCTAAAGAAGGAAAGCATTGAGCTAACGACAAAATTGCCTTTCCAATGAAATAATGCTATTTTAGCGGGGCTTCATTTCAGCAACAAATCAATACTATAGATGTGTGGTCGTTTCTCCTTCGCAGTGTCCAAAGAAAAGATCGAAAAACAATTGGGAAATATTGAGATTGGCAGCAATTTGCGCAAGAACTACAATATTGCCCCTACACAACATGCGTATGTGATTACAAATGACAGCCCCAATCGATTGCAATATATCACCTGGGGGCTGATCCCCCATTGGTCAAAAGATGGAATAAATGTAGGAAAACTGATCAATGCACGCAGTGAAGGTATCGCTGGTAAACCCTCTTTTCGATTACCGATCAGAAACCGCAGGTGTTTGGTTTTAGCTGATAGTTTTTACGAATGGCGAAGGGAAGGCAACATGAAAGTGCCGTACCGAATAACTTCCCGTGATGGTAAATTTTTCTTGCTAGCCGGCGTTTGGGATTCCTGGAGTAAGGAGAGTTATACCATTAAGAGTTTTTCTATCATTACCACCGCCCCCAATTTAGAAATGAAGCAGATCCACAATCGAATGCCGGTAATCTTTCCTGAGAAGGAGCAACAACAATTGTGGCTGAGTGATCTTTCACTGGCTAATATTTTGGAAATATTAACCACTCCTCCTGATAATATACTGAGAATTTACCGTATATCGGAAAAAGTCAATTCCGTTAAAAATAATTTTGAAGAGTTACACCGGCAAGTACCGGATCCGCTCACCTTATTTTGATCATTTGATTTATGAGAGTTGTAATACAAAGAGTTGCTGAAGCTTCTGTCACCATAGGCGAT
The DNA here is from genome assembly GCA_964533785.1 of uncultured Saprospiraceae bacterium. Taxonomy (GTDB): domain Bacteria; phylum Bacteroidota; class Bacteroidia; order Chitinophagales; family Saprospiraceae; genus JANQRV01. Next base: position 9,647 of record CAZHNG010000047.1, read on the forward strand.
AAAGTGAGGTCTTCGATCGTAAAGGGTCTATTAATACTTTTGGGTATTGAAAATGAGGACACCGATGAAGACATTAAATGGTTATGCAAAAAAATTACCAACCTTCGGATTTTTAATGATGCTGATGGGGTTATGAATCTTTCTGTAAAGGACGTAGGAGGGGAGCTCCTGGTTATCAGTCAATTTACATTGTTTGCCAGTACGAAAAAAGGAAATCGTCCCAGTTATATCCGGGCCGCAAAGCCCGATGTAGCCATACCAATTTATGAACGATTTGTAAAACAATTATCTTTCACTGCCGGGATTGATGTTGGTACCGGTGAATTTGGGGCGGATATGAAAGTCCGGTTATTGAATGATGGACCGGTCACCATATTCATTGATAGTAAATCAAAAGAATAATGACCATTAAAGAAGCTCAGGAAAAAGTGGATCGCTGGATAAATACAATCGGGGTTCGTTATTACAGTGAATTAACCAATATGGCTGTTTTGACGGAGGAAGTAGGAGAAGTGGCACGACTGATGGCACGGATTTACGGTGAACAATCTTTTAAAAATGAAGAACGGGCCACGACCGCAAAAGCAGATCTAGCAGATGAAATGGCAGATGTTCTCTTTGTGCTCATTTGTTTAGCGAATCAAACGGGTGTGGATCTGGATGACGCCTTAGCAAAGAATCTGCTCAAAAAAACGGAACGTGATGCGGAGCGACATAGCCGGAACACCAAGCTTTGATCTGTTTTACAGAGGCACTCCTATCTTTTTAAGCGAAAATAATGATGGGCTTGGGCACCAAAGTCCTTGTACCAGTCATCGGGAGAATTAAAATCTAAGATGACAGGTCGCCCGGCGTTGGTTCTAATAAATATGTCGAATAAGAATTCTAGTGCGTGCTTAGATTGCCCTGCTTTGGAGGTTATCGGAACCAGACTTACCGCTTTTCCGTGACTGTACAAATAAAAATTCACTGCCAGTAAGTTGCCACCCTCGTCCATAACTCCGGAAGCATTTCCCCAACCGCGGTGTAATGCATTATACATCACTCTTTGCAGTGCATGAAAGGTTTGTTCATTATTCGTATTTTTCGGGTTGTTGGATTGCCAGAATTCGGCAACTTTTTCCGGACTCAAGGAAGTCGTTAACCGCAATCCCTGGATCTGGTCTAATTTTACTTTCAGCGCAGGGGAATAGCCGGCCCTTAATTGGTGGTAATTGTCTTTTATGAGTAATTGATAATTGACAAGAGGCGATTGATTAAAATTTTGAAGGGAGGACGGGTCATTTTGTTCGTTCAAGACGATATCCACTTTTTTTATGGTAGTAGCTAGTTTTTGGAGAAATGCCTCAATTCTTTTTTCCGACAGAACATGAATTGAGAAAATCCCGAGAGCTTTAATTAACCGGGGTTGGTAGAGTGATTTTTGGCCGAAAAAATTTTTTTTCCATACTAAAGGGAAGACAGATTCATAGTCACCTTCTACCAGGGCATCCCAATCTTTAGCTACGTAGTCCAAAAACCATTTATATCCAAAAATATTTCCATTTGTTGCATAATGAACACAACTATTCCATTTCACTTTATCGATTTCTCCTTGCGGGACGAATTTGATATCCATTGTCGTTTAATTATATATATTCCAGTAGAGCAAATGTTTTTCCACCTTCTTAGGCACTAAATATTCTATAGAATATCCTTCATTAATACATTGGCGGATGTAACTCGATGAGATATGCATTTGGGGGACGTCTTTAAATATCTTGATGCTTGGATGACCGCCCAATTCGCCAAATTCATATTCTGGTCGCGCGTAAACATACACCTCATAATCCCGCAATAGGATCTCGTGGTTTTTCCATTTTGGTAAGGTAGAAAGATTATCTCCTCCCATGATCAGGACAAATTCCTTGTTAGGGTATTTTTCTTTCAAATGTACCAGGGTATCAACGGTGTAAGAAGGTTGCGGAAGATACAACTCTATATCACAGGGCCTGAGATTGTAATTATCTTCAATAGCTAAATGGATCAAATGGAGCCTTTCCCTCGCCGGAGCCAGAGAACTTCTCTTCTTCAAAGGGTTATGTGGTGAAACGACGAACCATACTTCATCCAGATCCGTTCGGGTAACCATGTAATTGGCGATAATCAAGTGTCCGTGATGAATCGGATTAAAAGAGCCAAAAAACAAACCGATTCGCTTTTTCTTCATTCGAATATTTAGTTTTTCACATTTTCTAACACACCTTCGACGATTTCGTTTACTTCTTCCTGATCTTGTCCTTCTTCCGGAGCATCAACCAACCAGGTATCCTCAGAAAGGACAAGTATAAACTCTGCCTGATAGCGCTCGTATTCATCTTCCATGTCACAGAGACAAATCGCGATCTCTTCATCGGTTTTACAGTCAATATTGTGAAAAATAGTGTTAATTTTCGCTAGTTCCAGTTCTTCTGGCGTTATTGAAGCTGCGATTTCTTGAAGTAGTCTGGCACCTTCTACCGTACTCAATTGGATAGCTTTTTCAAATTCATTATTATCGATATGTGCCTGATATTTTTTTATCACTTCTTCGGGAGGAGGAATTTCTTTTTGCTCAGGACCTTTTTGGCAAGAAAAGCCCAATAACAGAACACCAAATAAAAGAGGAATCGTCTTTTTCATCGCAGCTGAGAATTTGCAATTAGTAACTAAATGATATCGTGATTATGAAGAACAGCCTACAATCAAATTCTCAAGTACCTTTAATTGAGGGTACTTTTAAGTAGGGAGTGGTTTTGAGCACTTACTTGTGGTAGGGATTATGAATAGGACAAAGATAATTAGTAAAAGGTGATATATATTTAAAATCCGTCTTCAAATATTTCTTCACGGTCTTCGTATTCAATGTTGCTTTCTTCATCGGGAGCATCAACCAGCCATCGTCCGTCGATTCTGATTAATTTATAAATCGCTTCGTACGTTTCACTTTCATCCTTTAAAACACAAAAACAACTTGCCGTATCTTGTATGATGGCGCACTCCACGCTTTTGAAAATCGTCTTTGTAATCGTTTCTTCTCCAAATTCTCCTTCGATCATCGGAGCAATATCTTTTATCCAGCTTTTCCCCCTGGGCGTACTTAATTCCATCGCTGCTTCAAATTCATTCTTATCAAAATGGGCCTGGTAGCGCTGCAGCACCTCTTCGGGAGAAAGATTACTTTGATCTGACTTAGGATCTTCTTGGCATCCGTAAGATATCATAAATGCCAGGATGAGGACAGCGATACATTTCTTCATCTCAGTTTTACGGCAAAACTAAGAACTTATTCGGAATTCTGTTTTGAAATAGGTGAGGACTCAAAGGCCCAAGGACAATAAATCTAAGATCTGGCATCCAAGATCTGGCGTCTGGTATCTGGCATCTGGCATCTAGTTATTAAGCATTACCGGCATAACCAGCATCAGAATATCCTCATTTTCCTCCTTTTCTGTTGGGGAAAGAATACCGGCCCGTGTAGAGGTAGACATTTCAATTTTTACTTCATCGGATTCAAGTACATTTAACATTTCGTTTAAAAACTTGGCATTGAATCCGATGATCAAAGGATTTCCTTCGTAAGAGCAGGTCATTTGTTCGGTAGCTTCGTTGGCAAAATCAAGATCCTGGGCCGATACTGTCAAGCTGCCGTCATTGACGTTCATTACGAATTGGTTGGTCGTTTTATTAGCGTATATGGCAATCCTTTTCAAGCAATTAGCAAAATCAGTCCTGGAAACTGTTAATAAATTCGGGTTGTCCACGGGGATGACGGCATTATAGTCAGGATAACGGGAATCTATTAACCGGCAGATCAACCGGGTATTTCCGAAAGTGAAAAATGCATTAGCTTTATTAAATGCGAGTTCAACCGTTTCCTCTGCGGGAAGGGCGTTTTTGAGTAGGTTCAGCGATTTTTTGGGCAAAATAAAGGAGGTTGCTACCTCGCTGTTGATTCCATTATAAGTATATTTCACCAGCTTATGGGCATCGGTAGCCACCATGATCAGCTTATTAAAATCGACCTGTACATAAACACCAGTCATAGCCTGGCGTAGTTCATCATTGCTGGTCGCAAATAAGGTTTTGGTAATGCCCCTCAATAAAATCTTGCCCTCAACCGATGTAGTATCTACTTCTTCAGGTTCAGGAATTTTAGGGAAATCTTCTCCATTTTCACCGGCCAATCGGTATTTACCATAAGCAGAGGTGATCTGGATGCCAAAATTTTCATCATCTACCGAAAAAGTGATCGGTTGTTGAGGCAAGGCTTTCAGCGTTTCAAGCAGGATCTTTGCCGGAACGGCCACACTACCGTCACTATCGGCCATCACTTCTATACTGGTAATAATGGAAGTTTCCAGATCAGTCGCTGCAATGGTCAACTGATTATTGGAAATGGTAAATAAGAAATCTTCCAAAATAGGTAGAACTGTGTTCGTTCCGATAGCACCGCTGGCCAATTGCAAGTGCTTCAATAATTCTGTCGATGAAACGCTAAATTTCATAGCTTGTGTTATTCAAGTAAGCGAATACACAAAAATAGCGGAAAGGCATAGATTTTCCACAATTAGTAATCCACAAAATGTGGAAAACTTTTGGCTGCTTTTCTTTTGCTTATTCCTATTTGTAATAATTTGAAAAGAACTCCGGCAAATGCCGTAAAGCAGCAAGTTCCTTATACTTACCTCTTACTTCTTCGGCCGGGATGCCGAAATAAGTTTTCCCTCCTTGGAGGCTTTTGGATACTCCGGATTTTGCCAAAACCACTGCTTTTGCTCCTATTGTAATGCGTTGTGCAACACCTACTTGTCCGTAGAGAACCACCCAGTCCTCAATAATAGTCTTTCCTCCAATACCGACTTGACCGGCCAACAGACAGTGCTTTCCAATTTCCGCACCATGACCGATGTGAACCAGGCAATCCAGCTTTGTACCTGTTCCGATGATCGTATTTCCGGAAACTCCTTTATTGATCGTACAATTTGAACCAATACTCACATTATCCTCGATGATGACTTGTCCGCCAGAACGCCATTTTTCGTATCCGTGAGGATGCCTTTGGAAGTAAAAAGCATCCGTACTGATGATGGTACCCGCATCAATGATAACATTATCACCGATGATCGTATGTTCGGCAATGACCACATTAGACCGGATATAGCAGTTTTTGCCGATGGTCACGTTATCCGCTATTACTGCTCCCGGTTCAACGATGGTTGAAGAATCGATCTGTGCTTTACTGCCGATTTGCCGGCTTATGGGATCAAAAGGACGGTATTCCCTCACCAGGTCATCGTAGACCCGAAAGGGGTCGTCGTGTATCAATAAAGCTTTGCCCGGCGGGCATTCCACATCTTTGTTGATAATGATGATCGATGCCGCCGAATACAACGACTTTTTGTAATATTTCGGTGCATCGACAAAAGTGATATCGCCTTTTTCTACTTTCCTTATTTCGTTGATGCCAGTGGCCATCAGAGTATCATCACCAACCAGGGTGGCGCCGACTTTTTCTGCCAGTTCTTTGATAGATATAGGTGCAGGAAACTTCATATTATGGTTATTGCATTATACATATAGTATGGGGGATTCATGGCTTATTTTAGCAATCATATTGGGTTGCTAATTCTTCAATTATTGAATCAATTAGATTGCTATTTTCTAAGATGTTAAATCTATCCCGTCAGAATAGCTCCATCCGAATCTGGAAATGCCCTCATTTTTTAATGACTCACTAATGAATTTAACTTTCTCAAAGTCCTTGGGAGACTGAAAAACATAGATCATAAATCTGCCTTATTTATTAAATTTAACCTCCATATCCTTTAGGCTCTCAATGTTTCATACCCCTTCATGCCCTCGATGGTTTAAAAACCCTAATGCGCTACTCGCCAATTCTCCCCCGTATCCATTCCTACTAATATAGGCACCTTGAGCCCCGGTATCGCATTTTTCATTTTCTCCTCGATGATCGGTTTCACCACATCAAGTTCGTCTTTGGGCACATCAAAAACCAGTTCATCGTGTACCTGCAGGATCATTTTGGTTTGAATTTGCTTTTCTGCAAAAGTATTATGGATATTGACCATTGCGACTTTGATCATATCGGCTGCCGTTCCCTGGATAGGGCTATTGATGGCAATGCGTTCGGCATTACTGCGTTCAAGAGAACTATTGGAGTTTAGTCCGCGAATATGGCGGCGCCGTCCCAAAAGCGTGGAGACGTAGCCGTGTTTTTTGGCAAATTCAACGGTGTCCTGCATGTAAGCTTTGAGTCCGGTATAGCGTTTGAAATACTGATTGATAATTTGCTGTGCCTCCGTCCTTTTAATGCCCAGTTGATTAGACAAATTCGTTGCACCGGCACCGTAAATGATACTAAAGTTCACTGTTTTTGCCCGGTAGCGTTGTTCTTTGGTCACTTCATCGAATGGCACTTCAAAAACACCCGCAGCAGTAGCACGGTGAATATCTTTACCTGACTGAAAAGCCTCCAGCATCGCCTCATCTTTACTTATTTCTGCGATAATACGCAATTCGATCTGGGAATAATCTGCTGCCAGTAAAACGTGATTTTCGTCTCTAGGAATAAATGCCTCCCGGACTTTTGCACCTTCCTCCGTGCGGATCGGAATGTTCTGCAAATTAGGATTGTTAGAACTCAACCGTCCGGTAGCAGCCAAAGCCTGATTAAAAGAACTATGGATCCGGCCTGTTCTGGGATTAATCATTTTGGGAAGCGCATCGACGTAGGTTGATTTTAATTTTGTAAGGCCTCTGAACTTCAGGATCTCACTAATAATGGGAAACTCGGGAGCCATTTCGGTTAGCTTTTCCTCACTGGTAGAATATTGCCCGGATTTTGTTTTCTTCCAGCGATATGGAATTTCCATTTTGTCGAAAAGCACTTCTCCTACCTGTTTGGGAGAGGCGATATTAAATTTAACGCCGGCCGTTTCGTGTATTTTTGCTTCTAGTGCACCGATCTCTTTTTCCAGTTCTTTGGAATAAATATGCAGAAAGTCAGCATCAAGGTTAATGCCTTCAAATTCCATATCTACGAGACAGTGAATAAGGGGCTCTTCAATTTCCCGGTAAAGTTTGTCCAGTTTTTCTTCGGTAAGCTTTGGTTCTAAATATTGATAAAGCTGCCAGGTAATGTCGGCGTCTTCTGCTGCGTAATCCTTCACTTTTTCGGCCGGCACATCCCGCATGGATAATTGTTTCTTGCCTTTTTTACCGATCAACTCCGTAATGGAGACCGGTTGGTATTTCAAATAGGTTTCTGCCAGGTAGTCCATGTTGTGGCGAAGTTCGGGCTCAATTAAATAATGCGCCAACATGGTATCAAAGTAATTACCAGCAAGTTCTACTCCGTACCATTTTAGAATAAGCGCATCGTATTTGATATTTTGAGCAACCTTTTGAATGGCGGGGTCTTCAAAAACCGTTTTAAATTCATCTACGATAGATCCAGCTTCCTTCTGGTCTTCGGGAATAGGAACGTAATAAGCTTCCTGAGGCTTGATAGCGAATGAAATACCAACTAATTCTGCTTGATTGGCATCCAGTCCGGTAGTTTCGGTATCAAAACAGAATACTTTTTGGGCCGCTAGTAATTCAATAAGTACCTTTCGTTTTGCAGCATCATTTACTAAATGATACTGGTGGTCGGAGTTATGGATATTTTTATCCGCTACGGAATGAGCGGGTGGTGCTTTTCTTGTGATTTGGTTGGGTTCAAGCTGTTCAAAAAGATTACCTTGGGTTCCGCCGCTATCATTTTCATTTGGGTTACCTAATATTTGTTTTGCTAAAGTCCTGAACTCTAGTTCGCTAAACAATTCTTCCAGCTTTTCCCGATCAAAGGGTTCCATTTCATAGGTTGATGCATCAAATTCGATAGGAACATTTTGGTCTATGGTAGCTAACTTCTTGGACATGATACCTTGTTCGGCATTGGCTTCGACTTTTTCCTTTTGTTTTCCTTTTAATTTATCCGAATTGGCTAGTAAGCCCTCCAACGAATCATATTCAGCTAATAATTTTGCTGCTGTTTTCGCGCCAATGCCGGGAATACCGGGAATATTATCAACAGCATCACCTTGCAGCGCCAGTACATCAATGACTTGTTCTACCTTTTGTATTTTCCATTTTTCCAGTACTTCGTTTACACCTAGTATATCTACTCCATTTCCTTGGCGAGAGGGTTTATACAATAATATATTTTCCGTTACTAACTGGGCGAAGTCTTTATCCGGTGTTACCATATAAACGGTAAACCCTTGTTTTTCGGCTTGTTTAGCAATAGTTCCGATTACATCATCGGCCTCAAACCCCTCAACCATTATGATGGGAATTCGCAATGCTTTGACGATTTCTTCGATGTAAGGTATAGCAATTCTTATATCTTCGGGCTGTTCTTCCCGGTTGGCTTTATATTCTTCGTACATTCCATGACGAAATACAGGGCTTGGGGGATCAAAGGCGACGGCAATATGTGTGGGGTTTTCTTTTTTGATCAAATCCCAAAGCGTTCGCGTAAAGCCGGTAATGGCTGATGTATTCAAACCTTTTGAATTGATCAAAGGCCTGTTAATGAAGGCATAATGAGCGCGGTAAACCAAAGCATGGCCATCGAGTAAGAATAGTTTTTTTTCTGGCATAATATTGATTAATCCATTTAAAAGTCGTACAAATTTAATGTAAACCAGCTTACTTGAATTACTTTCGGGTTTCTTTTTGTAATTTTGAGTCCATTTTCAAAAAGGGCCTTTGAAAATTGTAAATCTTAAGTTTGATCGTAATGGTCCGTTCAATAATGGAGTATATGATCATGGCTTTTGTCAACCACCACACATAATGGAGATAAAATTCAACATTGATCAATCAAATTTGCCTAAGCACGTTGCAATTATCATGGATGGGAACGGCCGCTGGGCTAAGACCCACGGTATGCCTCGTATCTTTGGCCACCGAAACGGTGTAAAGGCGGTTCGGGAAACGACTGAAATAGCAGCAGAATTAGGTATTGAATATCTTACCCTTTATGCTTTTTCTACCGAAAACTGGAAACGACCAAGATTAGAGGTTGATGCTTTAATGCGACTTTTGGTTGACACTATTCGCAATGAAATTGATACACTCAATGAAAATAATATTCGTTTAAAAGCTATCGGAGATGTTTCAAAGCTACCCAAGTCGACTTATCAGGCTCTGCAGGAAGGCTTGGCAAATACCAAGCACAATGATCGCATGACCCTGATTCTGGCACTTAATTATAGCGGAAAATGGGAAATTATGCAGGCTGTAAACAACCTTGCAAAAAAGGTAGCCAATGGAGAGTTGAATCCCGGGGAGATTAGTGAGCAAGCATTTGAACACGAATTGGCAACCAATGGCATTCCTGACCCCGAATTGCTTATCCGGACGAGTGGAGAACAAAGACTTAGCAATTTTTTGATCTGGCAAATGGCCTACGCTGAGCTTTACTTTACCCCCGTTTTCTGGCCCGAATTTCGTAAACAACATTTTTGTGAAGCCATACTCGATTATCAAAACCGGGAGCGAAGATTTGGCAAAATAAGCGAACAATTAGTGAGTTAATCATACAACCCGATTGAATGAATAGTACACCTTAGTAATGATATAGCAATAAATCAATCCGTCATTATGTGATCGATTCACCTGGCACCAAAACCGCCAACTCAAAAAAGCGAAGTGATTATTTCATCATTACTTAAATTGTGTGCAAAAAATATTGAGAGGAAATCCTGAGGTTAGGTAGAAAAGGTGCCTGAACATTGTCAGCCCTCTTGAAGAAAGCTTTCAACTATGAAAAGGATATTGATTCTGTTAAGTCCTGTAATTTTTTCTTTAAATACATTATTTGCTAAAAACTACATTAGTTATTTAGACACCCTTCCTGCAGCTGAAATCTCAAACGAAACTAATAACGATTCCTTAAAAGTCCTTCCTTATGATTCCCCCAAAGACTATGAGATTGGTGGCGTTAATGTTACGGGGGCAAATTTTAGTGATGATAATGCCATTGCCAGTATTGCAGGCTTCAAAGTTGGAGATAAAATTAGAATTCCGGGGCCAAAAATTACGAAAGCTATTAAAGCTTTGTGGAAACTACGTCTGTTCACTGATGTACAGGTTATTCAGGAAAAAACAATTGGTGACGTAGTGTTCCTGGAACTGGTGGTTCAGGAAAGACCCAGGTTGTCGAGGTTTACCTATAACGGAATAAAAAAGGGACACGAAGAAAAACTCAATGAAGAAGTAGGTAAATTTTTGCTGAAAGGCGGGATTGTTACCGAAAACATAAAGGTAAATGCCAAAGAGGCTATTGAAGACTTTTACGTTGATAAAGGTTTTTTAGATGTTCAGGCCAGCGTCAGAGAATTTGAAGATACGATCAGAGCAAACTCGGTTCGCCTTCTTTTTAATGTCGATCGAGGGGAGAGAGTAAAAATTCATGACATCCTTTTCACGGGAAATGATAATGTAAAGGATAAGCGGCTGCGAAAGGAAATGAAAAATACCAGAAGGAAAAGGCGTTTGTTTGCTTCTTCTAAGTTTATCAGAAATGATTATGAAACGGATAAAGAAGCAATCTTAACTTTTTATAATAACAGTGGATACCGGGATGCTCAGATCCTTGAGGATACTTTCTGGCGGCAGGACGATGGAGATGTAGTATTACAGTTAGACATTAAAGAAGGACAGCAATACTACTTCCGTAATATTAGCTGGAAGGGTAATTCCATTTATGATTCCCAAACTTTATCTCAAGTTTTGGGAATTGCAAAAGGGGATGTATATAATAAGGAATTACTGGAAACGAGGCTGCGGTTTAGCCAGGATAGCCGGGATGTGAGCACGCTTTATATGGATAATGGTTACTTGTTTTTCAATGTCGATCCGGTAGAGGTTGCTATTATTGAAGATTCGATCGACCTGGAATTAAGAATATACGAAGGGCCCCAAGCTACTATTGACAAGGTTGAAATACAAGGAAATGACCGGACGCACGAACACGTGATCAGGCGAGAATTGCGGACTATTCCCGCGCAAAAATTCAGTCGTTCGGATATTATCCGTTCGCAGCGGGAGATCATTAACCTCGGTTACTTTAACCCGGAAGCCCTGGGCATCAACACGCCTGTTAATCCGGAAAGAGGAACAGTAGATATTGAGTACGATGTAGAGGAAAGGCCTTCTGATCAGTTGGAATTATCCGCCGGCTGGGGAGGACGCCGAAGAGTAATTGGTACACTCGGTGTTTCTTTCAACAACTTCTCATTGAGAAACATTTTTAATAGAGAAGCTTGGCATCCTTTACCACAAGGAGATGGTCAAAGACTATCCCTGAGGGCGCAAACCAATGGTGATTTCTTTCAGTCTTATAATATTTCTCTTACCGAACCTTGGCTCGGAGGAAAAAAACCCAATTCATTGACCGTAGCAGGTTTTTACAACCGCTTTGCTTTTGGGCGGCGAAATACGGAATCCTACCAAACTTTTAATATATTACAAGGCTCAGTGAGCCTTGGAACACGGTTGAAGTGGCCGGATGACAACTTCATTTCCAGTACTGCCTTGAATATTCAAACGCTTTCTTTGAATAATTGGCAGCAGGGTTTATTCCGTACTACCGACGGTAGTATCGTTTCAGAAGGCAACTACAATAACTTCAGTATAAAGCAAACCATTTCACGTTACACTATTGATGATCTTATCTTTCCGAAATCGGGGTCTTCTATCTCCTTATCGGTACAATTTACGCTGCCGTACTCTTTATTTAATAACAGAAATTATTCTGATTTACCGGATACGGAAAAATTCCGCTGGCTGGAATACCACAAATGGCGTTTCGACGCAGAATGGTATACACCGGTTGCGGGAAATTTGATTTTCAAGGCTGCTGCAAAGATCGGTATTCTTAGCTTTTATAACAGAGATATTGGCACTTCTCCCTTCGAACGTTTTCAGTTAGGGGGAGATGGTATTAATAACCAGCAATTTGGCTTTGCGGGAGTTGATATTATTTCTCTGCGGGGGTATGAAATAAACGACCTGGAGGCCAATCGTGGGAACCCTGCTGATCCGAATAGTCAGAACGTAGCAACACCCATATTCGACAAATTCACTGTGGAATTACGATATCCCATATCGTTGAACCCAAGTTCAACGATATACGTGCTGGCATTTGCCCAGGGAGGTAACGCCTGGAGAAACCTTCGCGATTTTAATCCATTTGATCTGAAACGCTCGGTAGGACTTGGTCTTAGGGTGTTCTTACCGATGTTCGGTACGCTCGGATTTGATTATGGTATCGGATTTGATAAACCTGGACCAACCTCATTACAAAACCTTGGAGACTTTAACATCGTCCTCGGTTTCGAACCAGAATAAAATTGTGTAGCGAAGTAGTAGTATTAGGTTTTAGGAAAAATCTACTGGGTTTCTTCCCTGAGGTGCCGGCGTAGGATCTTACCCACATTTGACTTGGGTAATTCCTGACGGAATTCTACTTCTTTCGGCACTTTATAGCCGGTTAGATTTTCCCTGCAATAATCAATAAGTTCTTTTTCAGATAAGCTCTTATCTTTTTTGACTATGAAAACTTTTACTACCTCCGTAGATTTCTTATGCGGCACTCCGATCGCCGCTACCTCTAGTACCTTCGGATGGGCGGCAATAACATCTTCTATTTCATTGGGGTAAACATTGAAACCAGAAACGTTGATCATATCTTTTTTACGGTCAACAATGCTTAAAAACCCATCAGCATCAATTTTTCCGATATCACCAGTGCGAAGCCATTCTTCTGTTATCACTTTGGCGGTTTCATCCGGTCGATTATAATACCCTTTCATGACTTGCGGACCTTTGACTTGTATCTCCCCTTCCTGATTTTCGCCCACCACATTGCCTTGTTCGTCGACAATGCGTACATCAGTTGAGGGTACTGGTAAACCAACGGTTCCCAGTCTGCCTGTTCCGTCCATCGGGTTAACCGAAACAACAGGAGCAGCTTCAGTTAATCCATACCCTTCTGTAAGCGGACAGCCGGTAACCGCTTCCCATTTTTCGGCCACTGCGCGTTGAACCGCCATTCCTCCGCACACTGTTACTTTCAAGCCACTAAAATCAAGAGATTCAAAATCCTTATGATTTAACAAAGCATTACATAAGGTATTAAGGCTTACAACTAAATTTATTTTGCCTGATTTCATGGTGCCGATCAGGCTAGAGAGGTCCCTTGGGTTAGTAATCAACACATTTTCACCTCCGTGATCCATTATAGCAAGACAATTAACCGTCAGGGCAAATATATGATACAAAGGTAAAGGGCACAATGCTACACCTTGTCCTTCATCAATGAGCGTTGCCAAGTGTGCTTTGATCTGCAGCATATTGGCAATCATATTCCGGTTGGTAAGCATAGCTCCTTTTGATACTCCGGTTGTACCACCTGTATATTGTAAAAAGGCTACTTCTTCCTGTTTACCCTGGTAACGGTCTAAATTGAACTTTTTACCTTGCGAAAGAGCATCCGAAAAAGAAACCGCATTAGGGATGTTGTACTTGGGAACTCCCTTTCTGATGTTTCTTACAACAAAATTCACTACCCTCTTTTTTATCCATCCCAATAGTTCACCAATGCTTGTAGTAATGATTGTTTTGATCTGATAATCCAGCAACACCTTTTCTAAGTTCGCCGCAAAATTTTCACAGATCACGACTGCTTTTATCCCTGAATCCGTAAACTGGTGCTTCATTTCTCGTGGCGTATACAAGGGGTTGGTATTTACAATGACCAGGCCGGCTTTCAATGCGCCAATCAGCGCTACCGGATATTGTAATAAATTAGGCATCATCAGGGCAATTTTATCCCCTGGCTCTAAACCTCTGGATTGAAGATAGGCGCCAAAAGAGGTGGACTGCCGGTCCAGTTGCCTGTAAGTCATCGATTTGCCCATACAGGAGAAAGCCGTATTATCCTGATATTTTTTTAATGCGTTTTCCAGCATGTCAATCAATGTTTCGTATTGACTTGGGTCAATATTTGCGGGTACCCCTCCTGGAAAATTTTTCAACCAAGGTCTCTGATCTATCATTGTAACGCTATTATTATTGGAAAAGAAATTATCAAAATTCTATGATGTGATAATTTAAATTCGAACTGAGGTTAAAAGTACAAATTTTATTCTTTTTTGTGTTCTCCAATTTAACCGGGAACATCATTCCTGCGCAAATTGCTTAAGAAACACACTTTTTTGGTTTTTGCATAAATGAATTGCGGGAAAAGACAAATATTTGTTGTAACTTCGCGGCTCTTTTTAAAAGAGAGGAACAAAAATTATCTCTCTGCCGAAAAGAAAAATTAATAAACCATATTTTTTAACCTAGAGGTTCTGTGTTTAATAAAGAAATACATCCTCGTAAAAGCATTCTTTCAATGCTAGAAGAAGAAAAAACTAATAAAGAAGAAGAAACAGAAGAGCAATCTTCTGAACAACTGCCTTCCAAGGAAGCAGCAACCAGTGAACAGGAAATTACCACCGAGGAAGAAGTAGAAGAAGCCGTGGAAGCTACCGCATCTGCTGAAAAAGAAACGAACAAAGAAGAAAAGGAAACAGAAGAGCAGCCTTCTGAGGAAGCAGTAAACAGTCAAGAGGAAACAACTACTAAGGAAGAAGTAGAAGAAACCGTGGAAGCTACCGCATCTGCTGAAGAAGAAAAAGAGGATGCTTCTGAAGAATCAGAGGAGGAAGAAGCTAAAGAAGAAGTAAGCAGTGAATCTTCGGAGGAAGAGGAGGAAGAGGAAGGCGATCTTGATGAGCTTTTGGCTGAAGAAGTTGCGGATACTGGTGCACATGATGATTACAACTGGGAAGTTGGAAATAAATCAAGTGCTGCTTACAGCGAAGATGAAATCAAGGAATATCTCGATCAATATGAGTCTACCCTAACTGCTGTTAAGGAAAACGAGATTGTTTCAGGTATTGTAAGGTCAATTTCCGATAGTGGGGATGTAATGATTGACCTCAACTACAAATCTGACGGTTTGTTATCGCTGTCCGAGTTTCGGGATCTGGATGATCTAAAGGTCGGCGATCCGGTTGAAGTGTACGTTGAACAGCAAGAAGACGTCAGAGGGCAATTGGTGTTATCCAGAAGAAAGGCCAAACTTTTGAGGGCCTGGGAAAACATCAAAGATTCCTACGAGAACGGCACCGTAATAAAGGGTACTGTAATCAGCAAAACGAAAGGTGGGTTGATCGTCGATGCAGGAGGTCTGGAAACATTTTTACCTGGATCTCAAATTGACATTAAGCCTATTATCGATTATGACTCATACGTTGGAAAAACAATGGAGTTCAAGGTCGTAAAAATCAATGAAGCTATCAAAAATGCCGTTGTTTCTCACAAAGCATTGATTGAAAGTGATCTTGCAGAACAAAGAGAGGAAATTATTTCCGGACTAGAGAAAGGACAGGTACTGGAAGGGTTGGTCAAAAATATTACGGACTTTGGAGCCTTCTTAGATCTGGGTGGTGTGGATGGCCTTCTTTATATTACTGATATTTCCTGGGGGCGTATTTCACATCCGGAAGAAGTACTCAAATTGAATCAGAAAATTAATGTAGTTGTTCTGGATTTTGATGAAAATAAAAAGCGTATTTCTCTTGGGTTGAAACAACTACAACCACATCCTTGGGAAGTGCTTGATGAATCTATCCAGGAAGGCGCTACGGTCAAAGGTAAAATCGTTAACATTGAGGATTACGGGGCATTTCTTGAAATCCTTCCTGGTGTTGAAGGTTTGATACACGTATCTGAGGTAAGCTGGAGTAATCAACCCGTTAATGCACACCAATTTTTCAAACTCGGACAGGAATACGAAGCGAAAGTAGTAACCATTGACCGCGAAGAGCGTAAAATGTCTCTGTCTCTGAAACAATTGCAGAAAGATCCTTGGAGTGATATCGAGGAAAGATTCCCTGTTGAAAGCCGACACTCCGGTGAAGTTAAAAACCTTACCCCGTATGGTGTTTTCGTAGAACTGGAAGAAGGTATTGGCGGAATGGTGCATATTTCAGATCTATCCTGGACCAAACGTTATTCCCATCCATCGGAATTTACGAAGGTTGGGGAAGAGATCGAAATCGTTATCCTTGAAATAGATAAGGAAAATAGGAAGCTTTCTTTAGGTCACAAACAACTGGAAGAAAACCCATGGGATACTTTCGAAAATGTATTCCCGGTAGGCTCTTATCACGAAGCTACCATCATCCGTAAAGATGACCGGGGTGCGATCGTTCAGTTACCATACGGTCTGGAAGCATTCGCTCCAATTAAGCACATCAAAAAAGAAGACGGCACACTTGCCGAGGCTGATGAAACTATGACCTTTAAGGTCATTGAATTCAACCGTGATGATAAGCGTATTCTGGTATCACACATGCGTTATCTGGAAGATATTCGCAGAGAGGCGGATGAAAAAGTGAAAAGTGAGAAGCGCAAACAACGTGAACAAACCAGACAAGCTGTTAAGAAACAACAGTCAAATGTTGAGAAATCTACCTTGGGAGACCTTGATGTATTCTCTCAACTAAAAGAACAGTTATCTGACGAAAACGAAGACTAAGGGTCGATTAAGTTCTTTTTCCAATAATACCAATACCTACCAAGAATAGATTAAGATCTTCATGGTAGGTATTTTTATTTTCACCGTTATCCATACCCGTGAATATGAGAAAGAATATCATAGAAATAAAAGCACGATGTGTGCATCCCGAAAAAGTAAAAACCCAATTATCAAAACTTGGGGCTGATTTCAAAGGGGTTGATCATCAAATTGATACTTATTTCAGGGTAAAGAATGGGCGATTGAAATTAAGGGAAGGGAATATAGAAACCCAATTGATATATTATCAGCGTAAAAATCAGCTGGCTCCTAAAGCTTCCGAAGTAATATTACATCAGCCCAATGAAACGTATCCCCTAACTGCACCCCATCTTTTTCAGTTCTATAAAAACCCGGAATTTT
>CAZHNG010000048.1:0-26648 GCA_964533785.1 uncultured Saprospiraceae bacterium
GTACTCTACCGGACTGAGCTACATCCCGATTTATTTCGGAAGGCAAAAATAATAAAAGTTGACACAACTATCAAACGAATTATCTGGTGAGGAGATACCCAAATTCTTTCAACCGTTTTTTGAGTTGACCAATGTGCTTCTTATACACCAGTAAATGGAAGTCTTCCGCCTTGATGATGTATTTTTGCAGCACCTCATCGCGGGCGATTTTCCTCATCAGTTCCGTATTGTCGCCGGGGATCTTGAATACTTTGATGTCGTCGATGATTTCCAGTGGATCGATCTTTTGCCGCAACTCTCTGAAGAAAGCCTGCCAGTTCTCCGGCAGCTCCGTATTCAAACTTTGCTTGAACAGGTTGATTTTATTGTCCAGATCATTCTTGGAACGGCAATCTTTGAGGAAAAAGGAAAAATCCGTTTTGTAGCGTTGGGGACTGACTTTCTTGGTGAAGGGTGCCAGGATATTATCCGCAGTAATCGATTCATTATCAACCAGGATGGTAAAAGAGTTTTCACTCAGCTTAAAATTAAAATCCGCGTGTAATTCCGGGGGCTCATAGTTGGCCGATTTGTTAAACACGTATGCCCCTAATGCTGTGAGGCGTACGCCCTTAAGCTCGTCGTAGGGTGAATAAGCGGTCCGTCCCAATTCACTGACGTCCGGAGCATCATAGGCAATGTCAAATAAACCCCAGGCCGCCGTGTAGAAGAAAATGCCCTGCAGGTAAGACCTTAGAATGCCGTACTTATAATCAGTCCCATTCAAATAATGGCGATTGTCGTAATAATCGTCGGGGTCACTGTATTCATAATAAAGGTGCTGTTGAGCGTGGTAGGGAGCGAACGGAACGAAACGCAAAAAATTATAATGGATATAGAGATATACATTTTTAAAATCGATCCACCCACTAACCGGAAAACTGCCGAAAAAATCAAATAGCTGTGACTCAATTTCATAAAAATTGTGGATCTCCAACTTTCCTATTCCTTTGAGATAGTGTAATACCGTAGGGGCGGAGGAATAACCGGGGCTGAGAAAGACATTCTCAAAAAGGCTTTTTTTCAGCAATAGCGCGGGATCATTCGGGGGCTTTTTGTTTTGGTAATGTACGATCAAACCGGCGAGGAGGGCGGTCCGTAAATTCTTGAGTACCTTGTCTTTTTTACCAGGGAAGAATTCTTCAATACCGAGTTGGCGCTGCATTTTGGGAATCGTGGTCAGCACCGGTCTGTTCTTTTTAGTCGTTCGGATCTGTTGCTGGCCATAGTAGGCTATTATCCTTGGTAATTCAGTTAAAATGGTTTCTTCGCCGTCGGTGAAAATATACTCGGCGGGAGGTGCTTCCCGCAGTGGAATGAAATCGGCTTCTTTAGGCCTCGGATAATATTCACTTAGTACCTTCCGTAGCGGAACGACCAGAGCCAGAGCATATCCAAAAATATGGTAAGACCAGTTGTTCTCTTTTATCGGAACCACCGTAAAAAAGCGGTAAGCAGGTTTGACCCCCAAATATTCCTGGTTATAATGATAGAACGTGTTCTTTTCATCACTTGCGATATTAAGACCGAATCGCTCTTCAATAGCTTTGTCCTCGATCAAGCCTTCCCGTATCAATACTTCGAGGATCACAACAATTTCCCGGGGGAGTATCTTTTTATAAGCCTCAAAAGTCGTTTTGCTGGCGAATGGAAGAGCACAAAGGTTAGCCAAATTATTTTTATTGTTTTTCCTTTTCTGTATTAGTTCCAGGAAGTTATCCTCCATGCCTTCTTTAAGCAACAAGCTTCTCGATTTGGTGAAAAACTTTTGCGCGTACTTTTTCATCCCTTGTTCAAGGTGGTTTTTCGTATAACTTTCATCCAGTATTGCTGCAATTTCTAGTACTTTATTTTGTATAGCTGAGGCCATAATGAGCTATTGGTTTTTGATCTTGAATGCCCTTTTTACGATTAGGATAATATGAAATCAATATCTTCTTCTGAAAGCGATTTCAGCGAAGAACTGTCGGAAGTGATCACGTTATCAAACAGTTCTTTTTTCATTTCTTGCAATTCGAGTATTTTTTCTTCGATGGAATGTTGTACGATCAATTTATAAGCAATGACTTTATTGGTTTGACCGATGCGGTGAGCGCGGTCGATGGCCTGGTTTTCGGCAGCGACGTTCCACCAGGGATCAAAGATGAAAATGGTATCGGCAGCCGTCAGGTTAAGACCGGTACCGCCGGTTTTTAAGGTCATTAGGAACACCCGGCAGTTGGGGTCATTTTGAAATTGGTCGACGAGTGCCTGACGGTTTCTCGTAGCGCCGCTCATACTCACGAAATCGATGCCGGCTTCGTCCAGCCTTTCACCGATGGATTCTATCGCTGCCAGGTAATTGACGAAAATGAGGGCTTTATGACCATTGGCGATGGCATCAAAAAGGTTTTCAACCAGTAACTCCAATTTTGGGGAATCTACTTTACCTTCCGATACTTGTTCGGGGATCGAAGCGATCTGTCGCAGTTCGTTCAAGGCCTGGAATACAAAGAAACGGGACTGGGTCAGCCCTTTTTCCGATATCTGTTGGTCAATGGCCGCTTTGTAGAATTGCCGGCGTTTTTCGTACAGTTTCTTCTGTTTTTCCGACATTTCTACGTACAGGGTTTGTTTAATTTTATCCGGCAGGTCTTGCAGGACTTCCTTCTTCAACCGTCTGAGCACAAAGGGATAGATCTTTTTTCTCAGTTGTCGTACGGCGTCAGGGTCTCCCCATTTCTGGATAGGGGCAAGGTAGTGTTGATTGAATTGGGTGAGCGTACCGAACATACTTGGATTGAGAAACCTAAACAAAGAATAGAGCTCGCCCAGGTTATTCTCGATGGGAGTGCCGCTCAGCGCCAGGCGGTGCGTACCATTTAACAGCATGACCGCCTTCGTAGTCTGGGCGTTGATGTTCTTGATGTTTTGGGATTCATCCAATACGATATAATGGAAGTCGATCTCTTTCAGCTCTTTGATATCGTTGCGCACAATGGCGTAGGTGGTGAGTATTAAATCAGCCTTGAGCGATTCTGATAGCTCCCGGTTGCTCCCGTACAAAAAACTGGTACTGAGCTGAGGGGCAAAACGCTGGACCTCCCGCTCCCAGTTAAAGAGTAAACTTCTTGGCATAACGATCAGAGAGGGAGGCTGCTTTTTTTGGTATTCCTTGGCAAGCAGGGCGATACACTGCAGGGTCTTACCGAGCCCCATATCGTCCGCCAGGCATCCGCCCAGTTGGTATTTGTTGAGGTGGTTTAACCATTGGTAGCCTTGCCGCTGATAGGGCCGCAATTTGGCTTTTATCTTCGGCAGTTTTTTGTTTTGCGTACCGACCTCATTGAGTTCTGCATAAAAGTCACGGGATTTTTGGAAGGCGGTATGCGTGACTTTTTCTTCGATGATCTCTTCAACCAGGGGCAGATCGAAAAAAGAAACTTTTGCTTTTTTGCCTTCCCGCGTGAAAATGCGTTCTAATTTTTGCAGGTATTGTTCGTTGACGAGGGCGTGAGTACCGTCATTGAGTTTGACGTAGCGGTTCTTTTTGTATTGTTTGATAACGTCAAACAGGTCTACCAATTCACCGTCGAAATCCAGGTTCACCTCTCCTTCGAAAAAGTCGATCCCGTGGTCGAGACTCAGCTTCAGCGAAGGTTGGATCGCCGATACTTTGTAGGATTTCAGTCTTTCGGCTCCCATCACCTGGTACTTCAATAAAAGTTCAGGAAGTTCTTTATAGATGAATCCGCCGACGACTTCTTTGGGGATGATGAATAGATTTCCTTCCTGGACGATTTCCAGGTTGGGATGTTCTTTTTTCGGCGGCCGGTGTTTCCTTAAAAGCTTGTAAATTTCTTCGGTTATGGATTGCAGGGGATCCTGGTGGATGAATTTTATGCTGATCTGTCGTTCCATTTCATTGACTTCAGCGTACTTTGCAAGATCTAGTTGGTCGAGCGTATCGACGTCGATATTAGGCAATACCTGCCCGATCCGCATAAACAGGGTGTCGTCTTCATCGATCTTTTCGAAAATGATACAGGCTTTGGCGGTAACGAAAGCATCTTTGAAAACGACCGAATAATCCTCATAGAGAAGGTCAGTATTTTCGAGGTTGGAAAAAAACAGGGATAAAAAGACAACGAGTTCATTGGATGTAAAGCTGGTATTAAAGTAAGGTACCCCCTGATAATGGCTGCCCAGGTCGGGGATTGGAATGATGGTATGATCGCAGAAAAGGTGAGTCGAATTTATGATTTTGAAATCATTGATCTTTTGCCCGTTGTGATACAATAACACTTCGCTTTCGATGAGGTCTTTTTCTTCGTTTTGTGCTAGATGAAGCATTACTTTGCCGTGTTCTTCGGCGAAAGAGATGTGGCGCATATTTGCATCGACAACGTTATCAGCGCTTTTTAGTAGTTCGAGGAGATGGCTGTATTGATCCAGGTAAACCTGGTGGGTAGGGTTTTCCCAGTCGATAACGAAGCTGTTCCTGTTTTCTGCCTGTTCGATGGTACGAAGAATACTGCGTTCAATACCATCAAAATTAAGATAGCTTACGTCTGCCGGTTTCCCATTCTTGTCCACTACACTTACAAAGGCACCGGAATCATCGAAGGCAATTTGAAAAAAAATTTTATCCAGAGACCTGGTGAAACTATCACCACTTTGTTGTCGCTTAAAGTATTGAAATACGTCAAGTTGTTGCATCGGCATCTTTTTTCGCACGATGAAGTTACAAATATTCTGAATTTGTGAAATAGTAATACTGTTTTTATACTAAAACTGCAGGTGCAGCCCAATCCTATCGCCACTGAACTGCACCTGACTCAGCAAATCCTGAAAAACAGAGTTGTGTTTAGCATTGAGAAAATACACCGTCAGATCGAATACAAAGAGAAAAGCACCCTGTAAAACGATGGACTGACCGAAGCCTTTGAGCCGGTCGGCATTTTTGTCGGCGTTCTTGCTTCTTTCCATGAGGTAAAAACCGCCGGCCATATATCCTACGTCTAATCCGGCATTAAACAACAAGGTTTTCTGAATGCCATGGTGGGCTTGTAGCGAACCGTACATATCCAAAGCGGCGGGGTCCGTTTTTATTGCTGTGTAATACCCCGCCCCAGCCAGGCCAAGGTTGATGATATTCCAACCGGCATTCATCAGGTGAAAATTTTTATTGACGCCTTCACTGCGGCCGGCCATTATGGAGCCGACGGCAATATTACCGATCGCCCAGGTACCGAGGACGAGCATGGCGTTCTTTTGGCGTTGTAAACGATTTTGGTTGAAGGAGGTGAGGTCTGTTGATTGTTGGGCCAGGGCGAAGAGGGTGGTGCTTTGGAACAAAAGGAGTAGGTAGATGCGTTTCATTTTTTTAGAGGTTATAATGCGGGGGAGGGGAGAATTGTTTAGAGGGGACTCTGTCCCTTGGGGTAAATTGAACCACGGAGAATACGGAGGACATGGAGGTTTTTGATTGTTAGGAACTTTCTTTTTAGGGAAGGAGAATTGTTTAGGGGACTTCGTCTACTGGGGGGAGATTAAAACGTAGAAGTCATGTAGGGCATAGAGCTTTTTGATCGTAAAAAACTATCTTGCGGAAGTTAGTATTATTGTGCTTTGCTATTGGAGATTAGTTTGCCCCGCCACTTAGGGCACGCCACGTAGGGCACGTATGGGCTTGGGTAAACATTAGAACACAAAGAGGAATCCAGGGTTGAGATATTTGCTCCATATACCTCATTTTACACCAAAAAACATTCGTGCATTCGTGGCATTCATTTCACTCCTCTTTTAATTTGCTGAAAAACAGTGCATTTATCGCCAGGCAAGACTTATATTCGTACTTTTTATCCGGTAACTTGTACAGGGATGTTAAGAGCTTATATATATTGGGTGGGGTTTGCGCTACTTGTGGTAGGTTGCGATCAATACACTGGGCCGGCTAACCAGAAGCAACCAGGGCAGGATAGTCTGCCGCAGACAATCATCTTGGATACCACGGTTATTCCCGTTGGGGAGTATGCCTATTTGTCCGACGACAGTGTCTATAGCCAGCTAATTATCGGACAATTAGAAGACCTGGGGCTGGCAAAAGAAAAATTGACCGTGGTTCGGAAAAAGCTGATCCTGGAAAACAGAGATACTTTAAGGTTTGTGCATGCCCATTTTAAAGAATGGAACAAACAAGTGAACTACTGGATCTTTCCGCCCCATACCTTTCAAAAGACCCAAGCGGCGGTATGGCAACCTCATCTTATTAAACGATTGCCTTTTCAAACCTTATATTTACCAGAAACAGGGGAAGCTTCGACAGAAAACGCGGTTACTTTCTACTTTGTTAAGGATACCTTGCAGTTGCAGGGGCAATCCGCCGCACATCGTTTGGTATTAGCCTACGAATCCGAAGCCCTCGTCGGCATCGCCATCAGTAAACGGTGGCAATTGACCGCAGCTTCTCCTTTTGTCGATATGCTTGATATTGATCCCACCATCTACCTGGATCTCAAATACGCTACTACGGACAATTTTTTAAAAGAAAAGCTCTACCATGAAAACCGGGCCCTCCTGTTGCCTTCAACCGCGATGGCCCTGAAAAAGGCACATGATCTCCTTCAGAAACAAGGATACGCAATTAAGATCTGGGATGCTTACCGGCCGATCGACGTGCAATGGAAAATGTGGAATGCATTGCCACCGGGAAATCGCTACGGCTACGTAGCCGATCCGAATTTTGGTTCGAAACACAATCGCGGTGTCGCCGTGGATGTTACCCTGGCCAAAGCCAATGGGGAAGCGGTGGAAATGCCTACCGGATTTGATGATTTCACGCCTTTGGCACACAGCAGCCGGGTGGAAGGTCTTTCCGAAGCCGCTATCGATCACCGCACGATGCTTAAGAAAGCGATGTGGCAAGCCGGTTTTACGGGTATCCGCAAGGAGTGGTGGCACTTTAACGGCCCGGAGCGGGATTCGGCGAAAGTGAATTATAACTTACCGCTTTGGTGAGGTGATAGAGACCTTGACGATGATGTCAGGATTGAGTTAGATGTAATAACCACCAAACTTGGGGTCAAAAATTGAGCTCACCGCAAAGAGCACAAAGAATCGCTAAGAAAAAAGAACTTCGCGTTCTTAGTGGTGATTTAACCTCCGAAGGTTCCGAAACTTCGAAGGTTTTCGAGGCGGTGCCCCTAAGCTCAGCTGGTAATACATCAGCTTTCTTACTTCTCTTTATACAACACCACATATTCCGAAAACTTACTCAACTCTCCCCGTTTGTGTTTAAAGATCTCGAGGATGAATTCCAAGGTTCGGCTTTCGGATCCGCTGTAGACGAGGCCGCGCCATACTTCTTCCGTATCTTTGTAGAAGTGGGCATGAGTTAATGGGACCAGCGCCAGCCCCTTACCATTGAGAAAAGTTTGTTCTATTTGTTGCGGACTGAGGTATGGGACCACTCTGCGTTCGGCATAAAAGGGTAAATTATGGACCTGGATCGTTTCGATCATGATGGGAATAGAGCGGTCGGTGATCTTTTCTTTTACTGCTTGTCCCATTAGATCCTGATTACGGTAACCCGATTCCATCTTTGGAAGCACCAGCATCGCAAAGAGCAGATAAGTGGACAACAGGCTGTAGAAAGGGAGGTAGGGGAGACTTAACCACTCGATCTTTTCGTAGTGTGCCAAGAGCAGTAACAAGACTGGGCTGATCGCAAGCAGATGAAATAGAAAATGACCTTCAAACATATAAACGATTATCCGATTGAGCACCAAAAATAAAATCCCCGGCAGCCAAAACTGCAGGTTGTACAGTGGCTTCCACTTAGCTGAAGCGGGGGTGAAGTACAAAATGAAATACGCCGTTAGCAATGACATCCCCGGGTGGGCCTGGATGAAATAGGTCGGTATTTTACCTTTGGCAATGGTGAAAACGATCAACATAACGATGAACCAACTGAAACCAAGTTTTAAGACCGGTTGCTGCAGGAAATTTCGAAAACGGTTCACAATCAGATAGATCAAACCCAGGTATAAAGTCAATGCATAGGGCAGGAATCCCCATAAATTGGCTTCCAGGTAGAAAAACGGTTTGAGACTGGTCTTACGGGTAAAAGCACGCCGGTAGGTCTCCTCCATAAAAACTTCGTGAAACGCATCGCCGTAAGCAATATACATGTAGCTGATCCAGCTCATTCCTATGGCCAATGCCAGTGGAAGCCCCAACCAAGGTCTCAGAAAAACAATTTTGGCCCAAAAAGTCTTGAAGCTAAAACGGCTATCGAAAAAGAGATATACTCCAATGATCAAACTGATGATGATCAGATAAGGATACCCTTTCATTAAAATCGTTAAGCCCAATGCGAGGTATGCCAGTAGAATATAACTAAACTGCTTATGTTGGTACCCTTTCAGAAAGAGATACATTGTCCAGGTAAAGAGAAATGTGAGTGGAATGGCCGGTGCTCCGTAACGTGCGTTGATGACAAACTGAAAGCTGAAGGCCATTACCATTGCCGCTACAATACCCAGGCGTTGGCCTTCCAGCAATTTACCTGTCCGGTAAACCAGGAAAATAGTACCGAGCCCGGCTAAGGCAATCGGTAAGCGAATGGCAAATTCGCTCAGCCCAAAAAGAAGGGCGGAAGCAGCCATTAGCCAATATACTAAGGGAGGCTTATTAAACCGGGGTTCGTAGTTGTAGAAGATGTCCAGGTAATTTCCGCTTTCGATCATCTCTCTGACCGATTCGTCGTAAAAACTTTCATTGGGCGTCCAGATATTGTTCAATCCAAGGTTCAAAAAATAGGCTACGACCGTTAGTCCGGCAAATGTATAAAGACAAATGGCGTTTAATCGGTCCGGCGTTGTTTTCGAGCTTAATGGGAAGGTCACGTCGCTGTTCATATTATTAGATTAATAATTCAACACGTATTGGGACCTACCCCCTTGGTAACACTTTACCGAAGAGTTACCTATTGAAAAAATGGTCAACTATTGCCTTTCAAAACTTCTTACCCACGTACAAAAAATAGTGCCAAACACCTCCGTAGGCTGGCCTTACTTCTTTGTTAACAGTGTCGAATGATTCTTCCAATACCGGGAGTATATGTCCCTCCATCTTAACATGATGATTTCCCATGTGGTTTTTGAACCATTGAAATCTGGAATCATAAAAATCGACTACCCCAATGGTACCGCCTTCTTTCAAATCGGTTTTGGCCTGAGCCACCAGCTCTTTCCATTGCGGATTGATCATGGTTAGGGCATAGGAAAACAGAATAATATCCATCGAATCGTTCCATTTGGTATCACCGAAGGTGTAGGGAGCTTCGATCAGTTCGACGCGATTGCGGTACTTTTCCGTATTCTTTCCGGCAATCCGGATCATATCGGCAGACACGTCCAGGCCCGTAATTTTCGCCGTTTTGTACTTTTTGGCCAGTTTAACCATGTTGTACCCCGTTCCGCAGCCAATTTCCAGGATACGGACCTCCTTTTTCAGTAATGTTGGTAATAGTTGTATGATCTTGTGGCGGCCGAAAAGGAAGGTCCAACGCGTTGAGTCGTAGATCTTGGACTGCCATTCGTAATACTTACGCATTTTTTCGTTCTGTACTGTACTGTGATTGTCTTGCATGTGCTTTTTTCCGTAAAAGTAAAAAAAGAAAAGGCAAGCCGTAGGGCTTACCTTTCTTCATCGGGCGTTTTCTCAATGTTGTATTTCTTTGGGGAAGATGTTAGACACCGGAAATGTCGCAACTGAAGTTTCTACTTCAATTTGACAATTTGCAGTACCAGCATTATAATTTTCTCTCTAAGCTCTATGAACTCTGCGTTCTCCGTGGTTCTACGTTTCCAATACATTTTGATAGACGAAGTCTCAAAAAATCCAACTTTACCGATCCACTCTCACCACATAATCCTCCACTTCCCCATCCATAGCCGGGCCACTGAATTGCATCACCGCAGGCCCATCGGTACTGATCCGAAAGCGGGCGTAGATTCTCGTATTGACCTTTGCATCCTCCGGCACCCAAAACGGGATACGGATCAGGCCTACAGGATCAGGCGCTACGGTCACCGAAGCCATTTCGTACGGACCGTTATATTGCCCATCCTTATTCCAGTCTACGAAAGCCGTTAAGTGAGCAACCTTTCCGCTATTATTTATGGCTTCAGCATAGAAAGCCGTTTCCTGCCCCCTTACAATGGCCAGCGGCATAAAAATACCGTCTTCATCGTCCGTCAGGTCGCGGTCATCCCCACCGGAGGAGTTACTGCTTTCACCGGCCGTCAAACTGGGTTGATCGTTCAATTCCGTGTCAATCGTATTACCCAGAAAAACCAGCGGATGAACGGGTACGAGGTGAGTGGCTTCCTCAGCGTGCGGCAGATCACCGTGGTCTTCACCGTACACCGTTACTTCAATAGTTTTAGCGGCCTTTATCCCGTAGATATCCGTAAAGCTATATTCCAGTTGTATACTCCCTACCGTTGCTACCGAAGCATCGATGATCAAGGTCGATTCTTTTTCATTCAGCAAGCGGTAATTCGCTGAACTGCCGGTTTTCAGATCCCTCCACTCTTGTTGCGAGATGTTTTTATCCGTTAATGAAGTGGCCAATATGGTCAGTGTGCTTCCAGTAGTCGTTGCCGGCCGCACCGGCAAAACTCTGATGACCTCCTCCGGATAATAGTAAGGTAGGGCGTCCCATTTCATAGCAGCCCAATATTGGTACGAAGTTTCACTGGAAACAAACATTGACTGTTGCGCATACGCCTGTACCCACAACGCTACGATCATAATAGTAGGGTAGAGTTTTCTCATGAGGATTATAATTGTTCGTGCAATTGCACTTTTACACGGTAAAAATCAGGGGGAAGAACTTTCGCTAGTCAGGTCGTCGGGATGTTAAAGGGGGAATTCTTGCTTCAAAGATAAGAGGAGTGGTGCGCAAATGGGTGGACAAAAGACAGGCGTAAAATACATTGTAATATTATTGTATCTGAAAGTAATGTTTGTATAAAAAATTGTTTTACAATGTTTTATATATTTTATGTGATTTTACTTTTGTGCAAATAGGGAGTATTCCGAATTTTTGAGGATAACTCGACAGTGTTGGTTTTTCGTATCATTGCTCTCTTGGTTAACGATTGAACGCGTTCTATAAAATACAATCAGTGACGCTGCTCCGAGCAGCGTCGCTGATTTAACTTAAACACCAGTTAAGGCATCAACCAACCCCCGTTCCACTCCTGTTCTACCCACCAAAATCTCGCCCGCCGGTGTCCATCCCGCCCCAGTTCCAGCCAATCCATACTATTCACTTCAAAAGAAAGCACCGTAAAATAATGATCGTCAGAAGAATCTTCCATCCTTTGCCCGGGTGCGTCAATAGGGGTGCCCGGCGCTACCGGATGCGTGTATTCGAAGTGGCGAAATTCAGGTACTTTTTGCCAGTACTGCTGCGCCAATTCATCCTGGTAGTGTACCGTCATAGTTCCTTGCAAACGCAATTGTACTTTTTGCCGATCGTTCCAAAACAAGCAGCTCGACCGGGAATCTGTTTGAAATTGTTCCACCTTCGCGGAAAGGTAATGGGTATAAAAGGTCAAAGTCCGGTGGGTAGTGTCAACCTGCCGGAGTATTACCATGCGTAATTGCGGATAACCGGTTGACGTTGATGCCAAGACCACGTTGCGGTAAGGGTGCTTCTTATCCACCGTTGCCCGTATCAGGGTTTTCCAGTTGTTATCGTGAATTTGTTGTAATGCTGTTTCCATACCATGATGAATGTGGAAAATCCCATTTTGTTTCGAAAGTGCGATCCAGCGCAAAAAGAAAATTCCTTGGAAATTATAATATACACAATTTCTAAGGAACTACACGCTAGTGGTTGAAATCTTAAGTAATTGAACATTCAGACGCCGTTATTTTTTGTCTGACCAACGAAGAAATGGGGTCGGGGCCCTATTTCTGAGTACAAAACCGGAGTTATCCCTACGGATAATGAGGATTTTGCTAACGAAGGTCAGCCGAAAAAGAACAAGTATCAATGTTTAATAATTTAGGGTTTCAACCACTAGTTGTTTCCACAACCATCCACAAAAGCTTTAACTGCGGCCCCCTCCTTAGCTTCAAACCCCGGCAAA
Source organism: uncultured Saprospiraceae bacterium (assembly GCA_964533785.1). Classification (GTDB taxonomy): domain Bacteria; phylum Bacteroidota; class Bacteroidia; order Chitinophagales; family Saprospiraceae; genus JANQRV01. The sequence continues at coordinate 12,189 of CAZHNG010000048.1, forward strand.
AAGAGTACACCGCCACCACCATCGTAATTGACCTTTGGCGTTCCGGGCTGCGGACTGGTAATGACTTGATTCGATTCAATGATGCCATCCGTTTCGTAAGTTTTATCGATAGTCAAGGGGCCGGTCAGGCGATTGCCATTGGCCTGGGAAAATGCCGGAGGACAGGCTACAATAATCGTTTGAACAACATCAATAAAATTACCATAAGGATCGGTAACCCGATAAGTTCTGGTAATGGTCTCTGGATTAATGTTTCCATCACTCACATCGCTGATATGTTCAACGGTTGGTGTAGCACAATTATCGGCCTCATCGGTCACTACCGAAATATCCGGAGCCGGTATTTGTGCATTGGTCGGAACATTGATATCAGCAGGATTAGACGCCGTTGGATCAATGTTATCAACCACCGTTACAATTTGCTCACAAGTAGTGCTATTCCCGACAGCATCAGTAGCCGTCCAGGTTACGGTAGTTGGACCTAAAGGAAACGCATTTGGTGCATTATTCGTGATCGTAATGGCAGCAATATCTCCTGGGCCATCTACCCAATTGGAAAAACTACCGGTCTTTGCGAAAGTGACTAAGGTACCCGTGATATTATTTCCAGAATCATCGATAATGGTATTCAAAGCAGAGTTATCTTGATTAGGAGTACCTTCATTGAAATGATATAGAACGACCAAATTAGACTGAGCAGATAGCTCCTTGTTCATATTATCCTGGATTTCAGACTCGGTTCGAACTACGTCCCAAATGCGCAGTTCGTCCATCGAACCATCGTATTTTTCATCATTTTCTGGCAAGGCTCGTATCCCTAATCTTAAATCCTGGTTGGTAGTATTCAAAGCCAAAATACTTTCAGCTTTATCCAAGACTCCGTCCACGTATAAACGTATAATAGTCCCATCGTAGGTGACAGCAACGTGATGCCATTGGTTATCATTGATCGTGATATCGCCTGTAACATCTCTACCTTCACCAATCCAACCCAATTTTCCGCCCCTTACGGCCACGCTACTTCTTTGAGCAGTAACTCTTCTACCCCAACTCAAAAAGTTACCAATATTGCCCTGATCTGTTTTCACCCAAAGTTCAATAGTTCGGGCAGCATTGCCGACTGGAAGACCGGTTGCGGTCGCCGTTGCATCCACAAAATCGGATCCCCCGTCAAAATCTAAAGCTGCCGTATTCGCACCGGAACAGTTATCCGTTGCTCCCAGCATACCAAGGTCGACATTGGTAGCCTCACAAGTACCTGGATCAACAAATACATTTACATCAATCGGGCAAGTACTAATGGTTGGCCCCGTGTTATCTTCTACCACTATGGTAAAGGAGCAAGTAGCCATGTTATTGGCTGCGTCCGCAGCGGTCACATCTACGGTAGTACTTCCTACGGGGAAATCATAAGGGAACGTAATGGTACTTCCCATTACACTATAAACAATGTTTGTGTTTGAGCATAGATCACTCGCCGTTGCTGGAAAGGTAGCCGTGTAATTACAATCATCTGAATCAGCATCATAACTTGTAGCTACGGCTGGGCAAGTCAACATGGGCGCTTCATTATCCTCGACAACCACATCAAAAGAACAAGTTGAACTATTATTACTTGCATCTGTGGCAGTCACATCAACAGTTGTCGTACCTACCGGAAAGTCGTAAGGAAAACTGATCGTGTTACCTTCTACTTCATAAGTTATGGACGGATTGGACGTACAGGCATCAGTAGCCGTAGCTGTAAAAGAGGTGGTAAAATCACACTCTCCCGGATCTACGTTATAACTGGCGGCTACCGTAGGGCAGGTAATTGCCGGAGCAATGTTATCAATTACGGTTACTACTGCTTCACAGGTCGCCGTATTACCGGCTGCATCCGTAACCGATAAAGTGGTGGTGACAGTTCCTTCTTCAAGTCGCATTACGGAGGCTCTGCTGCCATTACCCGCATCCAGGTAAGCCACGTAAGGGGTACCGTTATCGATTGCTATATCGGTATAATTTGCCGCAAGGGGGCTAAAGCCAGCATTGCCTACATTTACCCAGTTGGTACCGTCAAATCTCATCACGGTTGCCTTGCCACTATTACCTCCATCACGGTAGGCGACGTAGGGTGCCCCGTTGGCGTAAGCAAGACTCACAAACTGAGGGATGCCCGCCGAAAAGCCCGGATTTCCTACATTGACCCAGTTGGTGCCGTCGTATTGCATGACCGTGGTCAGTTGACCATTCGCATGGTCCTTATAGGCTATATAAGGTACGCCATCACCAATGACTAATTGTTGTAATTCTGCCAGCCCCGCTGAAAAGCCGGCTGTACCTACTATGGCCCAATTGGCACCATCGTATTTCATGACCGTGGTCTTGTTTCCATTGGCACCATCCCGGAAAGCCACATAAGGTTCTCCATTGTAAAAGGCCAGACTTACATTGCGAGCAACACCCGCTGAAAAGCCGGCACTCCCAACATTGACCCAACTGGTGCCGTCGAATTTCATGACCGTGGCTTTTTGACCATTTCCAAAATCCTGATAGGCCGCATATGGTGTTCCATCGCCAATAACCATATTGAAAGATTCAACAAATGAAGCGGAAAAGCCTGGGCTTCCTACATTCACCCAGTTGCTTCCATCGTATTTCATCACCGTAGCTCGTTGGCCATTACCACTATCCCGATAGCCTACATACGGTTCTCCATTGTAAAAGATTAAGCTTTGGTTACGTGCAATGCCTGCCGAAAAACCAGCAGTACCAACATTCACCCAACTACTACCGTCGTATTTCATTACTGTGGTCTTGTCTCCTTCGGTGTCATCCTGGAAGGCTACATAGGGTTCGCCATTGTAAAAGGCCAGGCTTTGAAATTCCGCTAATCCTGCTGAAAAGCCGGCTGTACCTACGTTAGTCCATCCCGGCGCCGGTAAGTTCATTGCCAGATCATTACAATCAAAATTGTCATCGCTCAAGCTCAATGTCAGGCTACCGGCATCCGTACAATTATCGGTACTGCCATTATTCACTGCTGCTGCGGTAAGCGTACCATTACCGGAAGCATCTAAGGTAACGGTTACATCCTGGCAAACCGCCGTCGGAGCCTCATTATCCGTTACGGTTACATCAAAGCTACATATCTCGGCATTACCGGCACGGTCGGTTACCACAAAGGTATTGGTAGTTGTTCCTTCCGGGAAGATTGAACCACTCGGTAAGCCTGCGGTCTGTATAAAGGGAGATTCAACTTCAATGAGGTATTTCCGTAAACTGCTTCCAGGTTGATCGATCCAGGTACCATCAGCAGCATTGAGGTCTATTTGAATAAAGGTGTAATCTTCATCTGGAAAGTTTGCATTAGGTTCTCCGGTAGGTTGGTGCCAATCGGTAAACGTAACGCTTTCCCCATTAAACCATTCAAAAGTACCCTCGGTCGTCTCATCATTTAAGCCAATCCATGCGTAATGGTCACTTAAATTTCCGCCTAGAGCAGTTAATTGATTTATTATATAAGTGTTTTCGGCAGCATCGTTGATCGTTGCCAGATAACCATTGAAAATAGCATCCGCTGTATTCTTAGCGGTAGTTATATCGACTGGGACATCCGATAAGATATAGTAATGGCCATTGTATTCCCCCAGTAAACTCGTTCCCGTTGGTGGGGTATACACCAAGCCACAATTATCCGTTGCCGTTGGATAGGTATAAGTCACTACCGCCCCACAAGTACCCGCCTCCACATTAACCGAAATGTTAGCTGTACAATCCATCACAATTGGCTTTTCGGTATCCGTTCCTAAATTGACCGTTGCAGCCATCGTCGCATTGCAGGTTTCATTACCTTGCTCTCTTGCAGTCACCGTATAATTTCCATCCAACAACCCAGTGAACACATTATTGGTGCTAAAATCCGTACCATTGATGCTGTATTCGATAGCTCCGGTACAGGAGGAACAAGTTGCAGTTATCGTAATGGTACCCGTACCCGGATCTCCACCGGTACAGACATTTTCCGTTGTGGCTGCATTGGTGATCATCATGTTACAAGCACTCACATTTCCTTCTACGGTAAAGGTGTAGGGGTCTTCATCGCAATCATTATTGTCGATACTTATGATAGCGCTATGATTGCCAACTGCGGTTGGTGCATAACGAACCACAAAAGTTAAATCTCCACCACCACTGGCAATACTATTTCCGGAAGGCTGTGTCAAAATACTAAATTCGCTATCTCCTGAAATGTCTACAATAGGGTTGCCAGTCAAGTTCAGTATGGCGGTACCCGTATTTTTGATGGTGAAAGTACGATCGGTATTGGTATTTGCACTTTGGGTACCGAAGTCTGTATCATCAGCTATATCCGGAGAGTCATCACCGTCCATAATTTCCTGAGCGGGGTTACCACCTTCCACCACCATTTCCGTACCGGTTGAATTCGCATTTGGATTGTTATCGTCGCAATCGGTATTGTCGGTGACATAATCGGTCATGGTTCCACAGGTCCATGGATTGAGGGGATCACCAAAGCCGTCCATGTCGTTGTCTGCGTAGAGGGTTGGATAGGTCCAACTGGTGATCCAATTGGAGGTGGTGCCGGTAAGTGTAAAATCATTCAGTGTACCATCATAACTATTGGAAGAACGATCAAAAGCAGTAGTATGGATCGAATTGTCTTGTCCGGGTATGCCTTGATCCAAGGGATAATAAGCAATTAGATTCGTTTCATTGCCAGCTAACTTGCGGTCTTTGCGATCTTGAATTTGAGTTTGAGTTAAGGCTGTATTCCAAATACGGATTTCGTCTAAGGAACCTTGAAATGCTGCTTGATTACCTGCAAAGGCTCCAATGTGAAAAGAATTGACAACAGGAAGCTGAGTAAAGGCATTTGAGGTCCAATTAACCACTCCATCCACATAATTGACTACTGAGCTTCCATTCTGTACAAAGGCAACATGATGCCAATTATTATCAGCAAATGCTCCACTCCTTTGAATAGTAATATTACCCGGACCCTCTTCAGTAACATATTGCACCCGTCCATTTGTTTCTAAGGAGATTCTAACTAAATTAGAATTGGGACCTAGCCAATTGATAATGTCCTGAAATCCTGTATTACCTGTTCTAAACCAGAATTCAATCGTAATAGGATTAGAATAAGGAGGAATAGTAGCAAAAGATAAATCCTCCTGCCCTCCTGTGAAATCCAATGCTTTATTGACTTCTATGTCCGTATTGCCATCACAATCATCGTCTTTTCCATTGCCGCATACCTCTACCGCAAATGGATTGGCATTGGGATCTGTATCATCACAATCAAGGGTATTTGTTACGTAATTAGTCATGGAACCACAAGTCCAGGTAGTATTTGGGTCACCAAATCCGTCCGTATCCGCATCGGCGTATAAGGTTGGATAAGTCCAGGAATTAACCCAATTAGAGGTAGTGCCGGTGAGGGAAAAATTGTTCAATAATGCATGATTAGTACCAGCAGAGCGGTCAGATGCAAAAATTAAGCTTGAGTTGTCTTGCCCGACTTGGCCATGATCCAATGGATAATAGGCGACTAAATTGGCCTCATCTCCATCGAGCTTAATATCTTTACGTTGGACAATTTGCTCTTTAGTAAGCGCTGTATTCCAAATTCTGAATTCATCCAGAGCACCATCAAAATAAAAGCGATCATCGAACAGTCGACCAATTTCCAGCACATCAGGAGCTGAATTTATAGTAAAACCACTATTCTGATCTATTTGGTCACCATTGATAAATATCGTTGCCGTATTGTTCTCCCGTACTAAAGCTACGTGATGCCAAGTGTCATTATTGATTAAAAAATTAGGTACGGTTGCGGGACTGGAACCTTCTCCTACTTCCAGGTATTGCAGTCGACCATCACTTCGAATATAAAGCTGGATGTTTTCAGCGAATGGGTCTATACTTTTTCTCCAGGAAAAGATTCTTTCAGAAGCGGACGCTGATGTTTTAATCCAAAATTCAAGGGTAAAAGGTTTTGTTGCAACTATATCATTTGTAAATGTTAAATAATTATCCACTCCATCAAAAGCCAAACCTTTATTCACTTCCGTATCGGTATTCCCATCACAATCATCATCAATCCCATTATCGCAAATTTCAATTGCGTAGGGGTTGATGGTATTATCATTGTCATTGCAATCTTTATCATTGGCAACGAAGCCTGTCATAGGACCGCAACTCCATAACGTGCTAGCAGGATCACCAAACCCATCCATATCCGTATCGGCGTATAAGGTTGGATAAGTCCAGGAATTAACCCAGTTAGAAGTAGTGCCGGTAAGGGCAAAATTATTCAAGGTAGCTTCCCCATTATTCGTCGATTGATCCAATACTCGGGTCATATCGGTGTTGGCTTGTCCAGGTCGACCGTGATCCATTGGGTAATAGGCAATCAAATTGGTTTCGGTTCCATCTAATTTTCTATCCTTGCGATCCAAAATCTGGCTCTGAGTTAGGGTGGTGTTCCATATGCGGATCTCATCCAGCGCTCCAGTATAATCATTGTTCTCACCATCAAATATTCCAATGGTCATGGCATCCACCACAGGAGTGGTAGAAAAACTATTATCCGTCCAATTGAGCGCTCCATCCAGGTAAGCTGTCACTTTACTACCATCACGGACAAAAGCAAAATGGTGCCAGTTGCCGTCATTTCCAATCATTCCTTGAAAACCAGTTAGAGCTGTATTGGCATCATCCTTTTCTTCATACCGCATTCTACCACTGTCGATGATCAATCTCACTCTGTTATCATTAGGGCCGGTCCAGATAATAACATTATCGAATTCTGCCGCTGTGGTCTTTGCCCAAAATTCTACGGTCATCGTATTGGAATAGCTAGCGGGGTTCGAAATGGATAAGAAATCGTCTAGGCCATCAAAATCTAGACCTTTATTCACTTCCATATCGGTATTTCCATCACAATCGTCATCGATCCCGTTATCACAACTTTCTTCGGCATAGGGAAATACATTAGGGTTAGTATCATCACAATCACCGCCAATAAAGGATACCGGACTATCCGGGCAAAACTCCATTGTAAGGGTAGACCCATAACCATCTTCATCGGCATCAATATATCTCAAAACCTCCACTCCTGTAACAAAATTGGAGGTACTTCCTATTTTTGCCAGGCTTTCCAAGGTTGCCGCAATGGCGGTCCGGGACGGATCAATGCTTGCGCTTACCGTCGTGTTATCCCCTGCTGGAATCCCATCTTCAAAGGGCAAATAAAGCGTCAAATCATTTGGATAGGTGGATAGAGGGCAATAGAGATTATCTTGGATTTGGCTTGGTGTTCGAACCACATTCCATACCCGTATTTCATCAATTACACCGTCCAAATAATTATCATCCGTATCCCAAGTACGACCGATAGTAACCAATGTAGCATCGGATGGAGTACTGACAAAATCAGAATTCGTTGTATTGAGGACGCCATCAATATAAGAACTAAAGTTACTGCCATCGCGGATAATAGCTATATGGTGCCAATTACCATCATTTATGCTTGTCCCAGTTGGATCAAATACCGTTACATCCGAGCCGGCTACCTCTGCATATCCAATTCGACCGTTCTGGATGTATAACCGAGCAAAATCAGTTCCTGAACTCGACCAATTGAACACATCCATAAACGACGAACTACTGGTTTTCAACCAGAATTCAAGGGTCATTGGATTGTTATAGGAATTCGTATTTTGCACCCTTAAATGATCGTTTTGGCCATCCAGGTCAATAGCGGTATTACACGTTGGGTTAATATTCACCAAACTCCTAAATGTATAGGTTCCACAGGTAGCAGTAGTTACGGTACAACTAATCTGCCCCGGATTATTAGATGGAGTCACCAGTATGGAACTCGTGTTAGAACTCCCCATCCAGTCACTTGGGATTGTCCAACTGTAAGAGCTTGCTCCGGTGATAACCGGTACTCGAAAAGTCCAACTCAAATCTGAACAAACCAAATCCGGCCCAATGATTGGTAAATCATCGAATGCATCCGTCACGATGTTAGAAGTTGCTCCTTGCAGCGCCAAATCAATAGGTAAGGCATTACCAAATCCGGAGGCAGTATTGGCAAAACTGGTTAAAGCACTATTGTTGGCAAAAGCAATTCCTTCATTAAATTCATAAAAGGCTTGCAGATTTGTCTCGGAGCCCGATAAGCCACAAAAAGCAGACTCTTCAACTTCAGTATTGGTTCGAAGACCACTAAATATAGCCAATTCGTCCAAGCCTCCCTGAAAGCTATAAACTAAACCCGCGGGATCAGATCCTAAATAAAGGTTACCTGTTGTAAAATCGGTGGGATCGATCTCGCCTAAGTAGGATTGAGTTTCAAACAAAACTCCATCCACATACAAGCTAACCGTTTTAGCCGTAGCATTTCGCATTACCGTAACGTGTTGCCATTTATTGAGTGCAAAAGGATAGGAAAATGTTACGGTAACATGCGCTACGTAACTACCATTGGGCTCCTGGTAATGCGCAAATTTAATTTTAGATCCCGTAAAGAAAACATTGAATTCTGTACCATTAGAAATGATTTGTTGTTCGGTGTCTCCATCCTCTGGTTTCATCCAAAAGGAAAGCGTAACATCCCCCGTAAGGTCTAAATTGGAAGCATTTACGGATAAGCGGTCATTAATCCCATCCAAATGGATGGCTTGACGGCAGGGATCGGTCGTGGAGGTTACTGCAAGGGATAGGGTGCTACTATTACCACAACTGTTCTTAGCGGCCACGGTGATAGTACCGGAAGATCCATTAGGTGTTGCAGTTATGAAATTAGAAGTGGAAGTGCCCGACCAACCGGTAGGTAAAGTCCAAACGTATTCTGCTGCGCCAGGTACTTCCTCAATATAGTATACAGTAGAACCCGCCCCACATGCATTCTGTTGACCAAATATTTCTGTGGGTTCTGCAGGAGTTGTCGTACTACAAGCAACCGTTAAAAGAACCACATCGGTGGTATCCAGAAAACAATCGTTGGACACTAAGCAACGGAATTGTTTATCGTCGTCAGATAAGTTCACAGCAGCAATAGAATAGGCATTGGAGGTTTCTCCTTCCAAGTCATTAAAGGTTTGCCCCATATCCGTACTTACTTGCCATTGAAACACATCTGTCCCTCCTCCAGAAGCCACTGAAACACTAAAATTAGCAGGATCTCCTTCCGTTAGACTCAAAGAGGTTGGTTGAGAAGCAATCTCAACCAGGTTACTCGTTACACTAATGGATTGAGTATTGGAATTTGTACCGCAATAGTTAGTACCAAAGACGGTGACGTTGCCATTGGTTGGTCCAACTTTAACCAGCAATAAGTTTTTATTGGGGATTAATTCCCAGCCAGCCGGAGCTGACCATGTCCAGGTTTCGATATTTGCATTATCCGGTACATAGTAAGTGTAGTAATTATCTACGCAAGGACCTACAAAGCCTTGAATAGCACCAATGGTAGGTGTACCACACGTCAGGGTAAAGGTAGCTGCATTGGAGGTTTGGCTTTCGCAATTATTTTCTACTACACACCGAAATTGAGCCTGATCATCTTCCGGTTCAACGGTTAAATCGTATGTCGCCGAAATAGCATCCGGAATGGGTTCAAAATTAGATCCTCCATCCGTACTTTTCTCCCATTGATAATAAAGATTATTCCCGGTGGCAGTAACTGAAAAAGAAACGACCGATCCGATGTTACCCGATTGGTTGTTCGGTTGTGTATTAATGGTAATGGGGTCGGTACAGGTCGCTCTTTGCACATCAATATCCGCGTTGTTAATATCAAAAAAGATATTTCCAACTGCCTCAACTTTAATCCGCGCCGTACTAGATACAGCTCCAGCCGGAATATTCACCGTTTCCGAGCCATCATTGTCTGTTTCAGAGGCTAAAAGATAAGGCCAGGTATACCCTCCATCCTTGGATAAGCGAATATTTACCGTTTGAACATTGACGTTGGCATTATCGGTATTGGCTACATTCCAGGTGATCGTTTGTGAAGTGCCGGCAGTCCAAGTGGTAGCCGTATTTTGTGAAGTGATAATAAAAGGTCCAGCATTGCCATCCACCTCAAAACTTATTTCTTGTTGTGCAGCCCCACCACATCCAGGGTTATTGTCTCTTACGTACAGTCGGTACTTTATATTTCGGGTATAGGTGGGATAGCGTTCCGTAACGGTAGAAGTGTTCGTCGTCGTGGACGTTTCGTTGAGGATATTATCCAAAGCCGGAATAATTCTTTGCGAGGTGCTTACTGGGTCGTAAATTCTATGCAAAGGCACATCTCCATCACTAGGTGCTGGATCCGTATTAAGAGGTAAGCCCGGATCATAATCAGCTCCCAATTTATTCGATTGTTCCCAGGAGTAAGTCAGTACATTATCATCTGGATCGGTGACTGTTGCATCCAGGATAATTGGCGTTTCTTTTGGAATGTAGAACCCACCGGAAGGCATTGCAATGGAAGGAATCGTATTTCCAGTTGGTAATATACCGTGATTGCAAGTAAGGTTATTAATGTAAGTGTTATTCAATTCTACCGAAACGATCCCGAAAAAGTTTGATGGGGCGCCATTTACAATATTATTTGTGCCGCAATTAACGTCTGAATAACTCATAATGGAGGAGCCACTTCCGGGTTCTGTAGAGGTCACCTCACCTGAACTTCCACAGTATGCAAAAGTATGTCTGGACCCAAACATATGTCCAATTTCATGAGTCGTCACTCTTAAGCCATTATACCGACCAAAACCATTTCCCTTTTCATTGCCACAAACGGAACTGGTGGCGGCACCGCAGCATCCACCAGTAGTCAATACCATAGCCAGGTCATAATTCTCTTCTCCGATAATTTGCTTGACAACCAGACCATTAATCAGTAGGATTTGACTGGTTCCACTTACCGGATAGGGATCAGTGGCTGCATCCTGGAAAATGACCTCATCCTGGTTTTCTACAAGAATTAACCTTATCGAAAGATCCCGCTCATAAATAAAATTGATTTGCCCCAGAAAGCCGATGATGTCTACTAAGGCATCCGCTTTACTCGTCCAACCTTGTTGCTGGTATACAGCTCCCTCAATAGGAAGAACGATTCGAAATAACCTCAGTTCATCTCCCGTATCATAGGGGCCGGCAGGTTGGTTGCGAAGTTGAATGATATTATTGGGTTTGAAATTATCTTTCCAGTGACATTCAAAGGGTTCCTCATCAACCGGATTATCCTTTTCCCAAAAAACAATGTATTGATAGTTATTAGATTTATTCAATCTTCGAATATTGACACCATCTGTTCCTGAAATAGACCAAAAAGAAATATTTGCCCCATCCGGACTCACTACCATCTTTCCGCTCATAGTAGGGTCATCCACCCCGGTCAAAGCATACGTCTTTATTTCGGGAAACTTCTTCGACAGGCCGGGCTCAATCATATAACTCTCCTGAACGATGAAGCTTAAGAATCGACCATCAGGATTAGGAAGGGTTACTTCTACTTCGTTAGCATTGTATTGAAATTCTTTGCCCGCCTTCCGAAGCGATTGAATGAGCTGATTGACATTCAATTGATACACCTTCGCTTTGTCTATCGAAGGCAGATCCGGTTTTAATTGCTGAGGATCAACAGCTCTTTTTAACTCATCCCCTCTCAGTAATTTCCAGCTTTCTTGGGCAAATAGGGTAGAGCTTCCAAGTAATAACAATACAATGGAGAAAGATAGGCGGGAAAGCCCAAACGATAGGTTATTCATTTTAAAAGAAGTGTAGGTAGATTTATCAAATAATCTCAAATCTGTTTCCTGGGTTTAGCTTATTCTTTCTAATTGCCGGAAAAATCAATTGGGTCTTGGGTCATGACCCCCAAATGATTCCGGTGCTTCACCACGACATGGTAAGGAATAAGCGGATCGACAAAAATAAACTCAACGGGACTAGTGCCATCCGGAGCAACCACATCCCCATCGCGTTGCAGCAGTGCGGGTTTTGACGCTACTACCGTAAAATCCGCTCTTCTGAGTTCTACTTCTACCCAGTCCACGATAGAATTAGCGGCCAGATCTGCTAAAATATCCGAAGGTTTTTTGATAGCAGCGTTACCGCCGTAGGGCTCCAAGTTGGGAATGAGTGGCGTCGGTGTTGTTGAGCGCAAATCGTCTCGCATGAGAGTGGCTCCATTGTCGTAAGCACCTTGCAGCATAACTTTCACTCTGAGCGAAGCTAAACCGGAAAGCTCGTAGGCATCATCCATGACGGAAAAGACACCGAGTTTGTTAAAATTGTATTGATCCACCTGGTAAGGTTCGCTTCCCGAGGCTATTTGTGTGCTGTCATGGGCCACCATCCATCTTTGAAAGGTATCTGACCAGAAGGCAATACCGCTTTGAGTGCGATCAAAATTGGTGGTTTCATCGGAGGTAGACCATTGCGCCATGATCCTAAGATTAGAGCCCCCTTCAATCTCTTCAGTGACGATCCAACTAGCATCGATCACATCTGCCGTAAGTGGGCTGCCGGTCATTCCCTGGCTCATCGCGTTTTCCATGCACTTGACACCGATGTTATCCACGGTGAGCAATTCTTCCAACATCAATGGGTTGTAGGAAGTGGCATCAAAACCAACTGGAAAAGTAAAATCTTCCATCTCCTGTTTGATCAATTGGCCGGTAGCGTTGGTGATCACGTAGTTGTCGGTATCGTATCCGGTAATCGTTGCATTGGCGGCTATGCTCAGGTCGAAATCATCCAATTGCAAAAAGCTGTTGCTGGCTGCAAAATTCAGATTGTTGCTGAAGAATAGATCGTCGAGAATGGAAACGGTTCCACTTCCCTGTTTATCAAGATTGAGGTTGTACCAGGCAGTCCCCCCTGAAAGCAGACTATTATTGCCGCTCCCTTTAAAGTGGATGGTAGAAGTTCCCGGTGTAATTGTTCCGTAATTGGCTAGATTAAATTGATTGAGTACGAGGTGTACGGTACCATTCAAGGTCAATTGAGCATTGGAACCTACTGAAAAAGTGTTCTGAGCCGTAATTGAGGATTGAAGGACCAAAAGCAAACCAATTAATCCGCCGAATAAGCGCTTATTTTTTATCATTGGTCTGTATTTTTGCTTTTAGTTCGTTCAATTCTGTTCTGAGTTGTTCATTTTCCTTTTTCAAATCGATCATGTAGAGCGTTAATTCTTCGATTTTTTCCAGCATTTTCCTCTGAATATCGCCTACCATGAAACCTTCTTCTTCCTGGATCTGGCCGGCGCTTGGAATGCCTGGAAGGTGGCCCTCGGTTTTAATAAATTGTTCCAGCTCATTGATGGGCATCAACGGATAGTCTTCTAAAAATACGTAATCGGGCCAATCCCAATTGGAGGTAAGGTCGATCTTCAGTTCTGTCATTATTCCGGCACCGCCTACTAATAAACTATAGGCAGAAGCTCCGGATTCGTCGGTTGGAGTTGTACCGATAAAAAGTTTGCCATCGCCGCTACCGGAATCGGTAATCTTTACATTGCCGAAGATGTGAAGCTTTTGTTCCGCAGAGCCGGTTCCGACAGCAATATTTCCGCTGTTAATGTTGGTAATGTCAGCGCCTGATCCTTCCCAAAAGTCGCTCAATTTCCCAAAGGGGCCCCAGTTACTACCATTATAAAAGTAGTAGTCACCTTGGTCGGTGTCAAAAACAATTAAACCCGCAGCATCCTGATCCACGCTGATCGCCATCCGTTGTGAGGTTGTCATTCTTGGGGCCAAAAGCCCTTTGGTCGTTGATTGAATGTCTAATAAAGCACTGGAATGAGCCTGATCTCCATTCTCATTGATGGCAACATTTTGCCCGGTGATGAACGAAGTGCTTCCGAAAAGAATCACTATGAAGGGTAGTAGGAATTTAGTCATGAAAGTGATTTTAACGTTATAAATTAGGTCATGAATAATTTTTTTGAAAACCAGCCTCTTAGCCTCTTCAGTTTTCTTCAATGGTTTTCAATCAAACCAGATTAGTTAACCCGAAAAGGGGCTGTTCTCAATTTTTATCTACAGCGATAATATTGTTTGAAAATGTAGCAGACTTAAATCGCTTTTGGATGGCATTTAGATACACTGAGCACCTGGACTATCATCTCAAGACTTACACTTGAGGTGAAGTTTCCCTATATTTTGTTTCACAAAGAAGGATAAAATTTTCGTGCAAGCGGTAACATTTTCCGTCAATATTGTAACATTTTCCGTCAAATCAAGAGATAAACGTCGATAAACACATAAAAAGAGGATAAAAATTATGGATCTTTAGCAGTGGCCGCCAGGGTTTGGGAAGGTGGCTTGCCAAAACGCTTTTTAAAAATTCGGGAAAATGACCGAGGGTCTGCATAACCAACATACATAGTGCCTGGCCGAAAACGGCCTTTTTTTTTATTTTCTGTTCGGAGGGGCCTTT
>CAZHNG010000049.1:0-17803 GCA_964533785.1 uncultured Saprospiraceae bacterium
TTAATTGCTGCCAATGGCAGAAATTGCGGGATTAACGAAGTGCAGTATAAAATTTTCCGCTTGTAGCCGTTTGATGATCCCGCCGAACAAGTCTAATCTATCTTTTAAGCATCTTCATGGATTTTACATAGTTATTTGCTTTTAATTCATAAATGAGCATCCCCGTCGGTAGATCATTTCCATTCAGTTCGAATTGATTTAACCCCCTTGCAAACGATTGACGTACAGTTTTGAGCAACCTGCCATCAATGGTAAAAATACGCAATGTCACTTCTCCCGCCTGGGGCAACTGAAACTTGATGCGCGTGGCGTCAACGAAAGGATTAGGCTCATTTTGGTATAATTGAAAAACACCAGGATCAGCAACCTGGTAATCTATTCCCACTTTCAAGGCGGTGCCATCGGACTGATAGGCAATAGCCTCCGTTTTTCCGGAGTTGATAGCAAGTGCATTGGCAAGTTGGCCTTTTGACCGGGCAACCAAACGAAGGTCAAATAAATGATAAGATCCATTTTGAATAGGGTTACCATCTGCGTTTACCGGTGCATTCCAACTGAATGTCAACCAGCCTTCAGCGGTATGTTCCAAATTGAAGTTGACCTCACTGGTATTTTCCGTAAACCGCACCCCGGCAAAACTGAGTTGTAGCGGATCAAATTCCAAAGTAAATTGGGTGCCGATTACCAGATCTTCCGGGTTGACCTCAAAAGGAATGTTGATAAGATCGCCGTACTGATAAGATTGATTTTCTAGAGTGAAATTGGTTTCTCCCAAATATCTCGGCGTAACGAGCCCCTCTTGATTGGCGACGGCATCATCGGTAACATCTCCTACCTTTATGGCGACGAAGTCCGTTTGAATGCCAAAAGAATCAATATCGTTAAAATTAGCTACTTCGGGAAAATTCATCCCCAAAGGCGATACGGAATCTGGGAAAGTATAACCATTCGGGATAAACCGCCAGCTTTGGTTGTTTTTAAACTCCGTATCCAAGGCCAGGATGGCTCTTCTGATAAAAATGAGGTCTAAACTCGTTATGGTTTGTGAGTTATTGACATCAGCGGCAATGACTTTATATTTACTCTCAAGAGGCCGTAAGCCAAGAATATGCTGAGATACCCGGACAAGGTCGTAAGTAGAAACACCATTGGTCAAATCATTATTCTTAACGGGTTTGACGGAATAATCCATTCCGGCGTCCAGTTGGCTGAATATGAATTTACCACTCCTGTCCGTCATCATTGCGGCTTCTTTTTGGCCGCTTAAGTTGACCTCAACGCCTTCAACGGTTCTGCCGCCTTCGGTATGGATCAATCCATAGATGTGCGAATAAGGGCTGTCACAGAAATAATTATCATCTTGTAACCAAACAAATGCTTCGCACTTACTGTAGTTGCCCGCGGCATCCCATGCGTACACATAAACGACGACAATCGGAAGATCTTCGCAGGTCAGGGTAATCTTTTTTTGCTCAGGGTCGGGTAGCTCGGTACCTTCATCGATGGCAATCTTTCGGTGTATCGAATAAGTTATCGGCTCCGAACAGTCTGGTTGTGCATCACTGGCTAGAAAATCAATCGCCCAGATCTCTTTTTTACCCCCGACCAATTTATTGTTTTTGTCGTATTGCGGCTCCATTTTGGCGTTCAGCGTTTCCAGACAAATGGGAGAAGCAGCTTTGCAATCTTTAACCTCAAAGGGAATTCTTACCAAGGTAGAAGCCCCGCAACCGTCGCTGACATGCACTTCAAATTCGTGTTCCCCGATCGGAAAATTACCCTCCAGCGAGAAATCCGGATAACTGCCCTGTAGCACCTGGCCGGCAATATTATTTTCACTCGTGGTAGGTACGGGGATTTTA
The DNA here is from genome assembly GCA_964533785.1 of uncultured Saprospiraceae bacterium. Taxonomy (GTDB): domain Bacteria; phylum Bacteroidota; class Bacteroidia; order Chitinophagales; family Saprospiraceae; genus JANQRV01. Next base: position 1,863 of record CAZHNG010000049.1, read on the forward strand.
TTCGCAAAAAGGAAGACTTTTAGGGTTAAATCTTCGGGCGTACAATTTTCATCAATAGAGAACGGAATGCTGACCGGACCGTTACAGGAACCCGGATCTTGTAAGGAACAAAAGGCATCGTAGGATCCAACGGTGATTTCGGGTTGTATGTTGTCGTATACTTTGATGACTTGGGTGTATTGCCAGTAGCCTCTTCTTTTGTAATACCGTGAGCCTTCCGCTGTGGAAAAGGAGCGCCAGTAACCGGGATAACCGTCATGTCCGCAGCTTTTATCCAATTCGCTTTTGGGCGGATCATTATTATAACTTTCTTTATCGCGGTCGATGAATACGGTGCCATCTGGTTTGCGAATGACGAATACACATTCGTCGCCCGGCCAACCGTCACAATCTTCATCGCGACCTATATTGATGGGACGAGTGTTTTCTTCGTCAAATTCACACCAGTTGATGACCCGATACGTGCGGAATATCTTATAACATTCATCTCCGGAGGCTTGAAATCTTTCATCGTTGATATTTACGGAAAGTAGATCACATCCGAATTGGTGGAATTCCAGGCTATTGGCTCTTGGAATGCTACAGTCATCAGCCGAAGCATCTTCCGGAAACTTGATGGCGTAATGGTGGTAACCGGTGATCTTGACCACCTGCTCGCAAATGTAATTTTCTTTGCCGTAACCGCTAGGCTGGATCTCAAAGCGCCGGATGATTTGGCCAATATTACAACTGTTCAATTTTACGATGGGCTTTAATTCCCACGCATAATAATAACTGCAGCCATTGTTTTTGACACCACCAAATAGTGCTTTTAGTTGATAAATATCCCAGGGATCGAAATTATCGGGAAGCTGGTCGCAGGATATTTCTTTATTGTAAGCAATTGGACAACACTTATCGTCCGCTGCTTTCAGTGAAAAAGTAAATACTATTGTAGCTACGAGAAAAATAATGCTTCTCATGAGATTACTTTTTTATGATTTGTTTCTCGAATTAAGTATGGTTTTTCGAAAATTGCAAATAAGCTATCTTAAACCCGTAAGGTTAGTAAAGGCGAAGGGAAAAAACAATAACGGGAGGATGTCTTCTTATCGCATCAAAAATACGAAAAAGTTGGCAGAGGAAGAAGTTTGGCCGTAAATTACCCTATTGTCCTTGGCAGGAAAGGTTGTGTCAACACCATCTGAAGTCTGGCATCTGGAGTCTGGCATCTGAAGTCTAGTATCTTTTCACCCAGCAAATACCCGTTGTTCGATCAATTCACAAATGGTATGTCCGATGAGCATGTGGCACTCTTGTATACGAGGGGTATCAGAGGAAGGGATTTTGATGAGGAAATCACAATGATCATTTAGTAGTCCCCCTGTCATTCCGGTCATGCCAATGGTTTGTATGTCTAGCGATTTGGCTTTTTCCACCGCTTTAAGGATATTGGGAGAATTGCCGGAAGTGGAGAGTGCGAAGAGGATATCACCAGAACGCCCCTTAGCCTGGATCGCTCTGGCGAATATCATATCGTAGCCATAATCGTTACCAACTGCGGTAATATAAGCCATGTTAACATTTAGGGCTTCGGCAAAAAGCGGATCCCGGTCAAAATAATAACGACCCGAGAGTTCTGCGGCCAGGTGTTGAGCATCGGCAGCACTACCTCCGTTTCCACAGAAGAATATTTTGTGGCCATTTTGAATAGCTTGCACGCAGATTTTCACAATGGTCGCGATCAATTGTGCCATTGCTTCATCTTCCAGCAGTCTTTGCTTAATGGTTATGCTGGAAGCGATGTTGGCCTGGAATTTGTCCATTGCGATCTCGTTGGCAAGTTTTGGCATGTGTAATTACTTTGACCTTTCTACGGAAATTAGACTTTTGACGCTAGACGCTAGACAGAATGACAGCAACTATTTGATAATCAGTAGATAACTTTAAGTAGGGCGACCACCCCGAGATGCTTTGTTTCATTGATTATCAAACACTTAAAATAATTTGTCAAAAGTCTAAATATAAAGGCTACCGTTGAATAATAAAACGACTAGCCAATCGGGCCTTTTCAGTAATAATACTGTAATAATAGGTCCCTGGTGGTAAATGGCTGACGTTGACGCTTTCTAAATGTTCTCCGAAACTTCGAATGCCCATATTTTCTCGTTGAGCGATCCGGCCGTCGGCGTGATAAATTTCCAGCATTATTTTCTGATTCTTCTCTAAAGCATATTTGAATACAATTTCTTCCGTTGTAGGATTTGGCATAGCCGGAAATAGGGTCAACCCTTCATTCTGAATGAAAGGATCCAAATCAGAAGCCAGGTCGAACACAATGATGCTAGACATGATCAGATCGATATTAGTTTCTTCCGTTAAACCACTGCCATCGTAGGAGAACCAATCGACATTGCCTAAGGTATCGGTAAATAATAGTTCCCAGGTTGAAATACCTTCACCACAGTCTAAGCTGGTGCTAAGAATACCAAGTGTATCTTCTGTCAGATAGGCAGAAGATAGATCAACACTGATAAAATGTTGAGGGGTCGTTACTTCTACCGGCTCGGGGAATTCAAAAACAGTTGGCTGGATAGTGCCGCTAAGATTAGGAACCAGTTCACTTACTTTTAAAGAATCACTAAATCCTAAAAAATTATTGGGAGCTCCCGTCTGGTCGGCATCCCATACGCTGACGGTAATACCCCCGTCTCCGACAACAATGACATCGGCAAAATATACCAATGCTCCAATTACCGAATAAGTTGGTGTCACATTAAAATCGAAACGTTGAGCCTTAGCCAGATCGAGAAAACCGTTTGTTCCATTTAGAAATCCCCAAACTGAATTAAACCGAAAGGAGGTTACTTCGTCGCTGCAAGGGTCATCAAAAGAGGCAGGATTCACTAAGGTAGTGTCCAACCTGAATTCAAGCTGACTATCCAGTGTTCTATCAAACTTCAAAAGAGGTTTTTCCTCGGCGATAACTTGGCGTTGTTGTCCACAGACTACATTGGACAATAAAAAGATAAAAAAGACAGCTAGTGTAATTGTTCTTAACATAATGGATATTGTAAGTGATAAAATAGAAAATCAATATAGTAGAAAATTTGCAGGCAAGTACTTTTTTAACCAGAAATTAATGAAAAGGTAGGTTAATGTTAAGGCTGAGAAAATGCTGACACAAGACATTCTATGCTCATTGCATATACTCCCAAGCCGTCTGGTACTGTCCGTACTTTTCACAATACTCCAGAAAAGACTGGTAAAAAGGATGATTACCAATGGTCGCACTGTCACCGACAATGACTAGCTTTTTCCGTGCTCTCGTCATGGCCACGTTCATCCGGCGAGTATCTCCTAAAAAGCCGATCTCTGCTTTACTATTTGAACGCACCAGTGAAATGTAGACCACATCTCTTTCCTGGCCTTGGAAACCGTCGATCGTGTTAATCGTGATGGTAGAATGGTTAATGCCCAGGTCAACGATCGTTTTTTGCATGTGATAGACCTGTTCGCGGTAGGGCGAAATAAGGGCAATCATCGGAAAGTTCAACTCCTTGACTTCGTGGGCTTTAAAAAGGAGGAGTAAGTGCTCTTCAATGATTTGAAATTCATCAGGATTGTACCGGCTTTGGTAAACCGGTTCGATTTTTTCTTCAAATCCGCAGCCCGCCGTATCAATAAATACAACGGGAATATTATCCGGGATATCAAGTTGGTGATCTTTTACCGAAAGATCAGCTTGTAGTTGCTTACTATAGAATTGTACATTGGAAAATCCCATTATCAGTTCATTCATCCGGTATTGAACTTTCAGCAAACTGGAGGGCAGGTTTCTTTGCAGGCATTTTTCGATCATGGTAACGTTAAGGCCCAATTTTCTGGCTTTCATTGACTTAACCGTTGGGGGCAATTGAAAAGGATCACCCGCAAAAATGACTTTAGAACATTTCGTGATCGGCACCCAGGTAGCTCCTTCCAAGGCTTGTGCAGCTTCGTCGATGATAACCGTTCGAAACTTCCGCTTCTGCATGACCTCGCTTTCAGAACCAATTAAAGTACAAGTAACTACATTGGCTCCTTCGATAATTTGGTCGATCAATCTTTGTTCCAGTTGATTGGCCCAATTGTTTAGTTCTCCAGCTTCTTTGTATAGCTTTCTTTTTTGGCGTTTTTCCTCCGGGCCATATTTTCGTTTGTATTTTTTAGCCAGGCGAAAATATTCTTGTGCCTGTTTTTTGAGTTTTTTGATATGTTTGGTTTCAGGGTGATTGGCTAATTGTACTTCCAAAGTATGTCGCATGATCTGCTCATCTACCCTCGAGATGTTCCCGACTCTGACAACCGATAAACCCAATTCGGCAATACGTTCAGTGAGTAAGTCTACGGCGGTATTACTGGGAGCTGTGACCAAGACCGTTTTTTCTGTTTGGCAAAGGATCTTTACAATTTGTACGATGGTTGTGGTCTTACCGGTTCCGGGAGGGCCGTGAATAATGGCTACGTCTTTTGCCGCAATAGCTTGATTGACTGCCGCATTTTGGGAAGGATTGAGGGTTGGAATTTCAATGGGATGTGCAACAGCGGAAAAGCGACTAGCTTGTTTGCCCATGAGGATACTTCGCAACTCAGCCAGTCGGTCTCCGTTCGCTTTCATCACTTTTTCAATGGCTTTATCCATGACCAGGTAAGTGCGGTCATCAAACATCAGATCCACGCCGAGCATTCCCATGTCCATCCAGTCGGGCAGATCTTTGGAATTTAAAATGATCTTCATCTGATCGTTCTTGACAAAATAGACCACGCCGGAGCGCTCGCTGCGTTTAACGCCAGGATCCTTAGTGTAAAAATTGACCAGCTTTCCTGATCTGAACTGATGGGCTTCCCCCAGGTTAGAGGTTCTTTCTACGATTAGGTAGGCCCGGTCACCGTAGGTATACCCGCTTTTTACTACTATTAATGGGTACCAGGTATAGCCTTTGGCTTTGCGTTCTTCCAGCGGCAGGCGCTCGATCAATAGCTTATGCTGCTCGTAATCCGCTTCTTTCTCAATTTTAAGCAATTCTTTTAAAGCTGCCAGTTCTTCTAGTTCTGCTACTGAATTCATTAAAAAAAATTGGTTGTTGATAATAATACCGGGGTTTTGAGGTGTTTAGTTCCCGAAGCACTAATTCAAAAAATTCCGGTATAAGTCTAATAACAATACACACAAATTTTGTTCTGTATTGCGAATAAAATAATTTAATGGCACAACCAGAAGAAAGAAAATCCTTTCGAGAACAACTATTAACGCTCAGAAACTTACCAAAGTTCTTCAAGTTAATCTGGCAAAACAATCGCTGGATGGTGATTGGAAACGTAACTTTACGCTTGATTAAAGCCAATATTCCAGTCTTGGTATTATTCATCAGTGCAGAAATTATTGACGAGATTGTTGAATTGATCAAAACCCCCGACCACTCGACTAATTATTTATGGTTATTAGTCGGGGTGGAATTTGGCATTGCAGTTTTCTCGGATTTAATCAACCGGACGGTTACTTTGCTTGATAGTTTGTTGGGGGATTTATTTGCTAATCAAACATCGGAAGCATTGATCCGTAAAGCAGCAACCTTGGATCTATATCAATTTGAAGACGCTCAGTTCTACGATAAGCTGGAGCGGGCACGACGACAAACGGCTTCCCGTACGGTATTGATGACTCAGACACTTACCCAGCTTCAAGATATCATCACCGTGGTTTCTCTCGGTATCGGATTGGTCGCCTTTAATCCCTGGCTCATCGTTATTTTGATTCTTGCCATCATTCCATCCTTTATCGGTGAAACCCATTTCAACGAGCGGAGTTATTCACTCTCCCGCAGCTGGACTCCTGAACGCCGTGAATTGGATTATATCCGGTACATCGGAGCCAGTGACCGAACCGCCAAGGAAGTGAAAGTTTTTGGACTGGCTTCCTTTCTGGCCGGCCGCTACCGTTTGCTCGCCGATAAATACTACTCAGCCAATAAAAAACTAGCCACCCGGCGAGCACTGTGGGGTGTTATTCTTTCGGCATTGGGAACGCTGTCTTACTATGCCGCTTATGTATATATCATACTGCAAACCATTAACGGGAATATAACGCTGGGACGGTTAACTTTTTTAGCGGGTTCTTTCCGTCAAATGCGGGGTATGCTTCAGGGTATCATGAACCGTTTCTCAAGGATAACGGAAGGCTCCCTGTATTTACAGGATTTGTTCGACTTTTTTGCGATTCAACCGAGCATTACCTCACTCCCTGAGAGCCTCCCTTTTCCCGACAAAGTCAAAGAAGGGTTCACTTTTGAAGGAGTTAGTTTTAGTTATCCCGGGAGTTCTAAATTGGTGATCAATAACTTATCCTTTCATTTGCCTGCGGGTAAAAAATTGGCGCTCGTTGGTGAAAACGGTGCAGGTAAAACCACCCTGGTCAAATTACTGGCGCGACTGTACGAACCTACTGCCGGCCGCATCTTAATTGACGGTATTGACATCAAGCGCTACAAACTGGAAGATTTACGGAAGAACATCGGTATCATCTTTCAGGATTACGTTCGTTTTCAACTGAAGGTGGGTGAAAATATTGCAGTGGGGAATATTCAACAAGTCGAAGAAGAGTCGATCATCCAGTCGGCTGCCGAAAAAAGTTTAGCCAATCTGATGATCGAAGAGCTACCCGAAAGGTACCAGCAAATGCTGGGTAAGCGGTTTGCCGGAGGCGTAGAGCTATCAGGTGGTCAGTGGCAGAAAGTTGCACTCGCCCGCGCCTACATGCGCGATGCGCAGTTGCTTATACTCGACGAACCTACTTCCGCACTGGACGCCCGGGCCGAACACGAAGTATTTTTACGGTTCGCAGAGTTGATCGAAGAGCGTACTGCTGTTCTCATTTCACATCGTTTTTCAACGGTTAGAATGGCGGATATCATTTTGTTTCTCGAAAATGGAAAATTACTGGAGATGGGAAGCCACGATGAATTAATTGCTAAAGATGGAAAGTATGCGGAGTTGTTTCATTTGCAAGCGCAGGGGTATCAGTGATTGTAAGTAAGTGAGACGCCAGATTGAAACTGCCTGCCCAGCCCATTCGGGCCTGACGAGGCTGACTCTGGTCAGGGAGGCACTAGACTACTTAAAGAGGATAGAGTTGAATTATTGGAGAAACTAATGTTTCAGGTTGATTAGGTACAACTGAGTTGATCTGTTGAGGCGTTTACTTTGTAGATAAACACCTCAACAAATGTTTTTTGATTTAACTTCAAGTTAGAAGGTCAACTCCGCTTACTTGGCAGCTACCAACGAGATCTCCAGATCAAACTCGTCGTAAATCGTCTTATCTCCCAGGTTCTCAAAAAATGTACCTGAACCGTAGCGGATATCATATTCAGAACGATCGATTTGAATAGCCGTAGTTGCAACCATCTCTCCGTTATCATTTTCTTCAACCACCGCATTAAACTTAATTTCTTTAGTCGTTTCTTTAATCGTTAGATCTCCTAGTATCTTGTACTCACCCGGCTTACCTCTGGAAATCACCTGAGTGATCTCGAAAGTAGCGGTAGGGTATTTCTCAACGCCAAAAAAATCATCTGATTTTAAATGACCTTCAAGCTTTGCCTTCATGTTTCCTTCGAGGTCGTCACTTTTCAGGGTGGCCATGTCAATGACAAACTTACCGCCGCTAAGCTTGCCGTCCGTGTATTCCAAATCACCTTCTTTAATGTCGATCGTACCGTAATGGCTTCCCAAAACTTTATAACCTTTCCATACGACCTTACTTTTAGTAGTGTCTACTTTTAAAGTATCAACCGTTACTGGGTTGGTAAACGCCAATGCCATAAATGCAACTAAGCCTAAAAAAAGGATTCCGTTTTTCATAATTTTCTAATTTAACATTAATAATAATTTGAACAGTCTGTTGTTGTTACGATAGTTGTATATACACGTATTTTGAGAAAAAATTTAGTCCCTCATTTTGTCAAGCAAAGCGTTCAGCAATTTCGCCTCTTCTTCACTAATACCCTCACTGATACTTTGCAAGTGATTTTCCAAAGCCTCTGATGCTTCTTCGAGTAATCTAAGGCCCTCCAAAGTAATGGTAACATTAACTCTACGTCTGTCTTCAGGGCATTCGGCTCGCTCGACCAATCCCTTTTGCTTGAGTTTTTCCACCAGGCGCGAAGCATTGGACATTTTATCGATCATTCGCTCCATTAATACTTTTACGTTAGCCGGTTTAGGGTGCAGACCGCGCAAAATTCTCAGGATGTTGAACTGCTGCCAGGAAATGTTAAAGGGCTTAAGAACACTGGTAGAATGTTGGATCAACCAGGCCCCTGTAAACAGTACATTGATCTGCGCTTTCTGAAACTCGTTCGCAAATTTTTTCTGGTGTATTGCTTTTTCTATTTTCATCACTATGCAAATATATGTACATACATTTAATGTTGCAACTTATTTTTAGTTTGATTTCTTTTTGTCCCTTTTTGGAATTAGATTTGTATTTAAAAATGAAAATTCTCATCATTGGTGGCGGCAATATGGGCCAGACATACGCGAAGAGTTTTTTAAGGTCTCACATTGCTGATGAAAAAAACATGATGATCCTTGAAAAATCCCCGGAAAAAGCAGCTGAATTGAGCCAAAAAAACGTAGGCACGATATACAGCGAACCGGCAGAATGTCTTACCCGAGCAGATCTCATCATTCTTGCCGTCAAACCTCAGGATGTATTAACACTTTTTTCTTCCATTAGTTCTATGATCGATCCGCAACAGGTAGTGTTATCCATTATGGCAGGCGTTAAGATAAAGACTATTGTCGAGGGCTTAGGAGTAGAGAAGATCATTCGCGCGATGCCCAATCTTCCGGCGCAGATCGGCATGGGAATGACAGCCTTCACCTCTTCCGAAGCAGTAACCCGCATCGAATTGGTGACCGTTCAGAATTTACTCAATACGACGGGGAAAACCATCTACGTAGAAGATGAATTTTTGATTGATGCTGCAACGGCTATTTCGGGCAGTGGTCCGGCCTACGTTTGGTTTTTTATGAATGCCGTCATGAAAGCTGCGAGTAAAATGGGCTTCAATCAGTCAGAGGCGGAACTGCTGGTGATCCAAACCTTCCACGGTGCAATCGATCTTTTTAACAAATCTAATCACTCTTTTGAGGAGTGGATCAAGAGGGTACAGTCGCCCGGCGGTACGACCGAAGCGGCGCTGGAATCCTACCGGCAAACGCTTGTTGAGGATGATATCATCAAGGGTGCCGATGCTGCTTTGAACAGGGCGATTGAATTGGGGAAAAAGAAATGAGCCACCGTTTTTAAGGTTTTGCTTTTCAAGACTTCAATATTATACAGTTAATCCACATACTCTTTGCGAATGACAAGTGTGTAGTAATCATCCTTAATGGCGAGGTATCCGTATTCGTAGCAGAAACGATAGACATTTCCTGACTTGGTTACATATTCATTGGTAAAATAGCTGAAGCGAAAGCCTCTCTCAAGCAAATCATCCCGGTGTACCCGTGCTTTGCCATGAGGGTTTAGGTCTTCCAGTATGCGCCGGTTTTTTCGCAAAATATTATTGATATTGCGCATAAAGTTACTGGTATCGCTGTTGCGACGATTATTAAACTGGCTACGGCACTGACTGGAACAAAATTTTTTATCTGCTCTTCCAATAAAGGATTCGCCGCATTCTTTACAATTTTTCTTTTCTAACATAAATTAGGGTTAGTTGCATATACGAAACACAATGCGGGGCTGAATCTCGGTTTGCTGGATTTCAGATGATAAAACTAAGAATATTTCAAATTGAAAGTGTTAACTATTAAAAATTATCCGATGAAAGATAATATAATTCAGCATTTTCAGGAAGAATTGCGCTGGGCTCTAGCGCTCATTGGATGGGGGTTGTTGGAATTGATGGCGTTCGTCGTATTGCAAGGGCTATCTGGAGCTTTTGGGAAGGGTTGTGCGTACACTCTTGGTTTACTGGCGCTCCTCCACTTATTTACCGGCTCGACAAACTATTGGAAATATAAGAAAATAGATCCATCCTTGACTAAAGCCAGCAATTTGGAAGTGTTCTTAGCAAAAGAAAGGCAGACTATACAGCAAAAGCGTCAAATCGAATTGATCTTTTTTTGTTTCGGACTAATTTGGATGCTTTCCAGTATCATTTTGCGACTCCCTTCTTTTAGTGTGGGGATCGGGTTCGCGATTTGCATCTCCATAGGTTTCAGCCTTATCTGGTGGCTGATGCGTCAGTGGCGCCTCGCAGTCCTGATGGGAGAAGACTAATACCGAGGAATTCTTGACTGCCATTGGCATGTTATTCCGCGACTAAAAGTAATACTGCTTTGTCATCTTAAATTAGAATCAGTTGGTTGTATTGAATATTGGAAAGCCAGCTATTGGTTATGTGGTTATCAAAAAGCCGTCTGAATTTCATAACCGCATAACCAAATAACCCCTATAACCAAGTCCGTCACAGGTTGAAAATCAATAGACATAGATTTTTCTTTAAAGTGACAAAATAGTATCATTTACTCCCCCCTCAATAACTCACCCTCGGATTCAGCCAGGCATACAAAACATCCGCCACCAAAATTCCTATGATCGTAAAAACGGAAGAAAGCATAAGAATGGCATAGACGACCGGCCAGTCACTGTTATTAATGGCATTAATAGTTGTTAAACCCATTCCGGGAATATTAAAAATATACTCGATCACAAAAGAGCCCGCTAACAAAGAGGGGAATATCGAAGCCAGCAGCGTGACGATTGGAAAAAGCGCATTCCTAAAAGCATGCCTCCAGGTTGCTTGTTTAAAAGACAATCCTCTGGCACGGGCGGCCAAGGTATACAATTTATTCAATTCCCGGTCGGTACTGTTCCTCATCTGACGGCTAATGAACGCCAGGGCACCGTAAGTTAAACAAAAGACCGGCAGCACCAAATGGTAGGCCACGTCCCAAAAGCGCGACCAAAAAGGGGCATCCTCCGGCAAAGAGCTGATCCCATAAGTCGGAAACCAATCCATTCCGTATTCAGGATTGGTAACAAAAATGATCAGTAAAGTACCGATCCAAAAAGTCGGTAAGGAATAAAGCAAAAAAAGTATAAAAGTGCTCACCTGATCAAATCGGCGGCCTTTCTGGACAGCCATTCTGACACCCAGTGGTATCGAAATTCCGTATGCCACCAGGATCGCAATAATATTCATGAGTAAGGTCAACTTTAACGGCGAAAGGATCTTCTGCGCTACCGGCCGTCCATCAATGTAGGACTGTCCGAAATCCCCCCGTAAAAAGTTCAGGAGCCAGTGATGATACTGATTGTCCACACCATACCAGCTAATAGCCGGAATAAACAACTTCCACCTTTGGGAATGATCAAACATTTCATCTTTAGCGGTATTTAAGTCTGCAAACCCTCGGCTGACAAAGGCCTCCAAACCAGCTTCACCCGAAAGATGAGCCTGTAGTTGTTCGAATTTTGTTGAAATGCCCTCCGGCGCAGCGGTAAAATACAAATCCCGCACAGTATTGGTGAATTCCTTGGAAGCCTGGGAAGTCAGGCTATCAGGCAACGCAAATAACCGTTTATCCAATCGCTGCAGATGGAGATAATAAGTTTGGATCTTTTTCCAGTTGGCGAAATGGCCAACCAGCTTGCGCAGGTTCTCTCGTTTCAACTCATGGTAAATGCGATATAAAGTATCGGGAAAGGCTTGCGAATGAATGGCAAAATAAAAAGCAGGTTTATCCAGCCCCAATAACCGGGCCGTTTCCGTATAGACTTTTTCCTCTTCCTCTAAGTTCGCAAAACCTGAACCTTCAATGATGTCCTTATTCAAAGTGAAGATGGGATCACCGGGCGTTAATTTGCTTAACAAAAAAGCCAGCAATGATACCGCGATCAAAGAAGGAATGAAAAACAAAGCACGCTTGAGCAGATAAACGATCATAATGGTCCATGGCAATAAAAGGGAAAGTTAACCATTTGCCCTGATTTTCTCAAACGAGTTTGCACCCGTCGAACCCGTCAAACCCGTTAATTTTGGGCGAAAGAAGGTTTCAACTCAAAATTAGGAACAAAAAACCCGGGAGAAATTGGCGTAATCGTTGCATCAAATCGTTTGTGGATAGCCATCAAATTTACCGGATTAAATAAATAGATAACCGGTTGCTCCTCATAAATGATGGCCTGTAACGCTTTGTACAATTGATTTCTTTTTTCGCTATCCACGGTTGTTTTTATTTCTTCCATGATCCGGTCAGCTTCGGCGTTGATAAACCGGGCGTAGTTTTGCCCGCCGTTAGCAGCATCCGAATGAAATGACTGGCGGGGCTCCCAAGGGATATATTGTATACTTCTTCCACCGGAAGCAAGATCGAAATCCCCCTGTCTTAACCGGTTGAGCTGTTCCCGAAAATCTAAAGGTTCGAGGACCAAGTCTACACCCACCGCTTTCATGTCATTTTGTAGTAATTGTGCCGTATTGAGCGAACTTTCACGGTTAGCAGTAAATTGATAATTTAAAGACAATTCCGTTACCTCACCGTCGATCACTTTATCGACAACACCATTGCCGTTTGAATCTTGCCAGCCTGCTTCTTCCAATAATTGTTTGGCTTTATTGACATCGTAATCGATTAACGGTAGTTCTTTGTTATAATAATCAAAATCCGGATAGGGCGTCCCGGTAGTTCGCCTGCCGTAGCCATAGTAAACATTTTCGATGATACCGTTAATGTCAGTAGCATGCGCTAATGCTTTACGCACTCTTTTATCCCTTAATTTAGGATCTTGATTATTGATGTGGATTAAAAAAACCTGTAACACATCCGGCGCTGATAGATTATAATGATCAATTGCCCATTGATCTTCTTTCATTTCATTGTAATCCTTGGGGTCGATCCTGGCCATAATGTCAATTTCTTCCGCTTTCAAAGCGGCCAGGGCGGTAGCTGCATTGGGAATGGGTTTGAAAACAATTCTTTCCGGATGAGCAACAAGAGCGGGGTAATCAGTAGCTAAAGCATCCCCCCACCAGTTTTCTTTCTTTTCTAGTACCAGTTCTTGGTCAGCTTCCCATTTTACAAGCTTATAGGGGCCGCTACCCACAATATATTCGGGATCTTGCGAGTATTTAGGCTGCATAAAATCCTTGGCAAACTGTTGTAGTGCTTCTGATCCCTCTACCATTGTTTCGATTGCTTCAACGTCCATGAATGTTTTAAACGGAACGGTAGCTAGGACTTTTTCCGGATCATAATTATATTCCGGAAGAATGAACATCAAGGCCCCCAGCGCCTCTTCGGCAATAAAATACTTCTCCCTGGTGTAGACCGTGAATTTCTTAGGGTTCTCAGGGTCTACTTCCACATCTGCCACAAAAGATAAGTAGGGGCGGTAAGGCCGCGTTAACGGCAGACTGGGATGGGATAATGCCTTCCAGGTAAATACCACATCGTTACCGGTAATGGGAGTACCGTTATCCCAGACAGCCGGGTCGTGTATTTCAAAAGTATATTTCATACCTCCGGAGTAGGGACCGCTGGTAATTTCTTCAACAACTGGTAAGGATTTGGCTAGCTGGGGTTGCATTTCAAAAGTCTTTAGATCCGGAAAAAGCAGGTAAGAATGGGTTTGGTACAAAACCGTTGTAGAGTTTCCATTGCCTGTTAATAATGGATTTAAACGATCGGGGCTTCCGAGTAATCTGGCAATAACTTCGTTATCCGTCCTTTTAAAAGTGACCTGATTTTCACTTAAACTACTGTCACTGCCGCAAGAAAAAACAATCAGGATTAATGAAAATAGCATTACAATCAGGGAGGTATTACGGTACTTCATGGCGTAGATTAGATATGTTGATGGAATAATTAATAGTTTTAATAGATTGCTTTAGCCTCTAGGGTACCGGAAAATATTAGTTTGGGAATGAGTTCTGAAAGTATTGCCAAGCACATACGGGGTAAGAGTAAAATAAATCCGGCATCTTTCTGGTTTTGGTCGATTATTCATTAAAGGTAAAAAAAATCGGATCAAAGTTTGAAATTAATAACCATGAAACGGCAATTTGCAACTTAGTTTCCGGGTGGAATAAACGAAACTCCTGATTACCATGGGTTTATTTTGCGCTTTTCTTTAAAATCTGAACGACGTATCTGCTTGAGTTAAAACTTCCGATACGCTGTTAATGATGAACTTAGGTCTGTTATCAATGTTTAAGTAAGTGAGACGCCAGATTTGAGACGCTAGACTCTAGACCGTGTGTGATTGATCCCGATTGCTATCGGGAGTGAGTTGGGTGTGTTTAAAACAAAAGTTATTATTGTCCATCAACTTAGTATAGCAACACTAAATTATCTTTTTTGATGGGCTCTTTTTCCGCTGCTCTGCGTTGCAAAAAGCTTACAGATCCCCGGCTATGTGCGCTTTTTGCGTCTTGATCAGCGAAAAAATCCCCTTGACCAAAAAAGCAATCTAGTGTTGCTCAACTACTTAAATAGCACAACGTAAAAAAATGAAAAAAGTACTTATAGCTGGTGGGTCGGGATTAGTTGGCAGCAGGCTCAGTCAAATGTTACAGGAAAAAGGATATGAAGTATCCTGGCTGAGCCGAAGTTCGCAGCGCAATATTCCCTATAAGGTCTTTCAATGGGATGTACGTGCCCAACAGATAGACAAGAAGGCATTAGAAGATATCGATTTTGTCATCAACCTGGCGGGCGCGGGTATTGCTGATAAACCGTGGACGGAACAGCGTAAAAAGCTGATTATCGATAGCCGAGTAGATAGTACGGAATTGCTGTTGAAAACCATACGTGAAGTTAAACCTACCTTAAATGCTTACCTGGCGAGTGCTGCAATAGGGTACTACGGCGATCGTGGAAATGAATTGTTGAAAGAATCGGACCCGCCGGGGAAGGACGGATTTTTAGTAGAAAGTACGCTGCTTTGGGAAAAAGCCATCCAGTCAGTTAAAAATGCTGGTTACCGTACCGTAGCATTCCGGATCAGTATTGTGCTTTCTACCCACGGTGGCGCCCTCCCTAAAATGGCTATGCCTGCCAGTTTTTTGCTGGGTACTTATTTTGGAGACGGGCAACAATGGTATTCCTGGATTCACATTGATGACCTTTGTCGCATGTTCATTTGGGCCATGGAAAACGAAAATTTAGATGGGTTCTACAATGCTGCCTCTCCTAATCCTTATACCAGCGAAGCATTTTCTGCTGCCATTGGAAAGGCCAAAAATCGGCCCACCTTAAATCTGCCAGCGCCTGAATTTGCTTTACGGCTATTCCTGGGTGAGATGGCGGATACCGTTTTATCCAGTGCCAAAGTCTCTCCGGAAAAAATAATACGAACGGGATTTGAATTTCAGTTCCCGGAATTGGTTCCTGCTTTAAGAGATTTGTTTCAGCGAAGGGTCTAGAAAGAGCCTAAATGTGCTTAAAAATTCCAGACAGCCTCTAAAGGATCAACATCGCATCTCCGTAGCTAAAGAACCGGTATTTTTCTTTCACGGCTTGTTCGTAAGCCTCCATAATCAGATCATAACCGCCGAATGCGCAGATCATGATCAGCAAGCTGGACTTGGGTAGGTGTAAGTTGCTGATCATCGAATTGGCGATCGAGAATTCATAAGGCGGATAAATGAATTTATTGGTCCATCCTTCGGCTGTTTTGAGATAACCTTCCGCTGAAACAGCAGATTCTATGGAGCGCATGGAAGTAGTTCCTACGGAGCAGATCCTTGCTTTTCGGTCTTTAGCACCATTGACAATATCGGCTGCATCCTGTGGGATTTTGAAATATTCGGCGTCCATTTTATGTTTGGAAAGGTCTTCTACATCGATGGTACGGAAAGTACCCAGGCCGATATGAAGCGTAAGCTCTGCAAATTCAACACCCT
>CAZHNG010000049.1:17813-26579 GCA_964533785.1 uncultured Saprospiraceae bacterium
TAATTTCAAGGCGTTTCATCAATTCTCTGCTGAAATGCAGGCCTGCAGTAGGAGCGGCCACGGCGCCGGTCTCTTTAGCGTAGATTGTTTGGAAACGTTCCCGGTCAATATCTTCGGCAGGGCGATCGATGTATTTGGGCAGCGGTGTATTACCCAGGTTATATAATTCTTTTTGAAATTCTTCCTCTTCACCATCGTGTAAAAAGCGGATGGTCCTGCCCCTTGATGTGGTATTATCTACGACTTCTGCAACCAGTACATCATTTTCCTCCTCATCACTGAAGTATAATTTATTGCCCACTCTAATTTTACGCGCCGGATCAACCAATACGTCCCAAAGTCTGGACTCAGGATTAAGCTCTCTCAATAAAAAAACTTCAATCTTGGCCCCTGTTTTTTCCTTGCGGCCGAATAATCTTGCGGGAAAAACTTTGGTATTATTAAAAATAAAAACGTCTTGCTCGTCAAAGTAGTCGATAACGTCTTTAAATATTTTGTGTTCAATTTTGCCGGTGTCTCGATGTACGACCATAAGCCTGGCTTCATCCCTCGCTTTCTGAGGGTATTGAGCAATCAATTCTTTTGGTAGTTCGAAAACGAATTGTGATAACTTAGTTCTCATTAATTATCCTGTGTTAGATCAGATGAGTAAAAAACAGTGCGCAAAAATAAATATTCTGAGGGAGAAACAGTAGTTTGATTCTACATAATTAAAAACCAATGAAAGTGGAATCTGGTTTGGTGTAAATTGAAAAATGAATTGAGGGTACTGATACAATCACCAAAAAACAGAATATTTTACTCGGTTTGTTTTTAGGATTAGTGTAACCTACATGTATAATCAAAGCAACGCTGTAAGGCAGTTACTTCCAGTTACTTTTTAGTCTGCGCCAAACTCAGAAAAATATCCCCCGTCCCCAACCCTCACATCCCAGCATCTTCAGTCTACTTTTTTCCAAAATTCTCTTATATTTAAGCCTCACCAACTTGCAGCAACCGAATGAATGATTTTCTGACGTACGATGCCAAGCTTTACGCAACCCTGCAGGACATGATCCGCAAGGCACGGCTGCTCGTAGGCGAAGATAAAATGGAGGCAGCATTCGAATTGGTGCACCGCTTTGACCCTACCCTAAAAGATACCACCCACATTATCCTGCAAAAAGATTGGCGGCAACTGGAGAATAAAAACACCAAAGGCATCCTCTACGGTAATGAATACAATATAGAAGGCCGCAAGATCGCCAACCGGTTTCTGGACATGCTGGAACAAGTGGAAAAAAAATACGCGCCTGCT
Source organism: uncultured Saprospiraceae bacterium (assembly GCA_964533785.1). GTDB lineage: Bacteria > Bacteroidota > Bacteroidia > Chitinophagales > Saprospiraceae > JANQRV01. The sequence goes on from CAZHNG010000049.1 coordinate 19,111, forward strand.
CCCGGCACCTACGCTATTACGGTCACTTATCCGCCCGGTACCGATCTGAAAGCCTGGATCGGCGACGCCCGCCCCCTGAAGATTTTAGAATGGTTACGCGCCTTTCCGAAAACCATCAGATCACTTTGCCGGCTAACGAAACCGGGGGAAAGGCAGCACCTCACCGGCGGACTGTTGTGGAAAGACAACTTACTCTTTACCAGCGCTTCCCTCGCCGACAGTGTTGCCCAAACGGATGTCAGCCTATTGGGAGACGAGCGCTACGCATCGCGCAATTTCAGGCTACAGCCAGCTCCCCACCAGGCAAATACTTCACTCGGCTACGCCATTTTACAATTACAAGCGGGGGAAAAAATAGCTTTCCCCAACCTCCATGCCGGTCGCTTAAAAACCGGAGAAACAGGTTGGTTCGTAAGCCCTAAAGCCGGCAAAGAACCAACAGCCGCCGTACAAATAGCGGCCTGCCTGGGCGTACAGGACGGCTGGTACGGATTTCACAGCGAAAACTTATCCCTGACTTCCGGTACGGTGGTGCTCAACCGGCAGCAGCAGTTAGTGGGGCTCTATCTCGGCCACCAGGAAGCCGGCGGCCGGTACAAGATCTTGTCGATCTACGAAATATTAGAAGCCTTGGAAGCAGCCGCAACCCCTGCTCCTGAACCGGCGCCAGTAGCAACGTCAACAACCCCTACAACCACACTTAACCCCCACCATCAATACAGTTGCAACCGGATGTTGCAAAAAGATGATTTTGCCATCACCGCCCTTACTTACCCCGAAGAAGACCAGCAACGCGTACATTTCTTTCTCCTGTACGGCTGCGACCTGCAGCAAAACGAAGGTTTGTTCAGGTGGTTTGCAGCACGACTGGCGGGTAAGCACAACGATCACCTGCGGCAAGCTCAAACGAATTACATCCGCGTCACCAAAAGAGTGCTGAGTTTTCCTCCCAATAAAAAACTCGCCGCCCTCAAATTGGCCATGGTTTCCGACTTTTTATCCATTTTCAATATACCACCCGGCAAAATAGAACGCCTGAAACAAAAGAACCTGGCTTTTGCCCTGGAGCACAGCCGCCAGCTCAAAACCTTAAAAGCGGAAGACCGTATCGCCGTTTTATTCATCATTTCCGAAAGGAGTTGGGATCCCCGCGTTTTTCAACCCGCCATTCAATGGTTTATCCGGGACTTTTGCCAGGTCAATTTACCGGCACAGGCTCCTCAGTTTTTCTTTTTCTTTGGGGTAGAATACGATGAGGACCGCAGCGATATCCCGCAGCAGATCCAGGCCGTGGTAGCGAACCAGGAAATCCCCCTCAATCCCTTGGCCGAACTGGCTATGGTGACCAAAGACGACGTAGAGCACTGGTTTGAAACCTACCGCATGTTCTGGCGGCGGACCCGCGACCGAAAACGTACCTTCAAAAAATATTTTCAACAACCTTTCGCTGAAGAAGGGGAGCTTTATATGGAGGATGTCCAGGACTTCCTCGAACAAATTATCAATGAAATAAACGAATCCGAAAAAGATGCCAATAGACATTCGTAAATCCATCGACATTCGTCCGAACCCCACTAATTACATCATGGACGAGCCCCTGCGCAAAGCGGTAGAGATCGCCCTGGCTTTCAATCAACCCTTGTTGTTGACCGGCGAGCCGGGGACGGGCAAAACCTTATTGGCCTACAAAGTGGCCGCCGAACTCCACGAGCAAACGAAAGACCTCGGCGTAGATCATGCCCGGTTTGCCACCGAACCGCTGCGTTTCAATACCAAGACGGACTCCGTTGCCCGTGACCTGTTTTACACCTACGATGCCATTGGCCATTTTCAACAGGCCAATCTCAGAGCAGGGGGGACGGGCGACTATGCTTCCATTATTAACTTCCTGGAATTGCAGGCCCTGGGTATCGCCATTGCCCGTACCAATCCACAAGTGGAATACAACCAGTACTTCCGCTGGCAGCGGCCCACCTACCCGGAAAGCTCCGTCGTACTGATCGATGAGATCGACAAGGCACCGCGCGATTTTACGAACGACATCCTCAATGAGATAGAACGAAGCGAATTTTTCATCAAAGAACAAAATAACTACCGCGTTGCTATCGGTGATAATAACCCGCAGCGCATCGTGATCATCATGACCTCCAACTCGGAGAAGAACCTGCCGGATGCTTTCTTGCGCCGCTGTGTATTCTACTCTATACCCTTTCCCGATTCCCAGCGCCTGCAGGATATCCTGACGGCGCAGCTCGAACAACCGCTCAACGAAAACGGACAGCAACACATCGGGGAGATCATCACGCTCTTTGAGCAGATCCGGGAACGTTCGGTGCGTAAAAAACCGGCCACGGCGGAGTTGGTGTCTTTTATGAAGATGCTGGAATTGGATGGCTTGCTGAGCCAGGCCGCCGACCGGGATTACCGCAAGTGGTATGAGCAACATTTGTCGTTGTTATTGAAGACGGATGAAGACCGCAGGGCGGTGCTGGAATTTTTGAAATCGTGATGGGAACCACAATGGACACTTAATTCACTAAAATTGCTTGTTACCACATAGGCACATTAGAAGGAACACATAGGAAAACATCAGAAATACTGATCATTAACGCTCTATGTGTGCTATTGTGGTAAAAAACTACTTGCTATAACAACCTGCTCAGGCTAGAGGTGAGAAAGTCTCTTTTAATCATGTCCAATAAATAAAATGGCGATTAACAAAAAACAACCGCTCCACCGCCTGCTCCTCCAACTGCAGGCCGCCGGATTTAGATTTACCCCGGCCGACCGACTGCGCATCCAGCAGCTGATGGCCGCGCATATCCAGGAATTAACCACCCTGGAAGGACAACGGGACTTCAAATACCAGCTGGCGCCCCTCATCGCCAAAACCGCTCACGAACAAAAGCTATTTTACCAAGTCTACGATACTTACCTGGAGGAAATACAGCAGCCGCTGGAAACAGTACCGCCCCCACCCTTACCGCCACCCGTGGAAGAAGAGCCCGCTCAAAACTGGAAGTGGCTTTGGGCATTGCTGGTGTTGCTTCTGTTGGGAGCTATCGTCGTAGGAAGGTGGTGGACGGTTACCGTAGATCTCGAAAAAAGCTATGCTTTTCAGGAGCGCAACAATAGAACCCGTTTTGCCGCTATCGACTCTATTTTTCTGGACAACAAGACCGAGCCCCGCTACCAGGAAGACGTGCGTTTTCAATGGGAATTAGTAGATGGGCAAGGACGGCAGGCTGGACAGTTTGAAGGTACAGACTGGGCGCTCAAGGCACCACAACTGCCGCGTACTACTACTTACCAAGCTATTATGGCGGTAAGGGACCTGCAAGGCGATACCCTGGATGTGGACTCCCTCGCGCTGACCGTCCAATGCTTTCAGGCGCCCCTGGTGAATAGCATCCGCCCCGAACCGCTTACCGGAGATACCTTGATCGCGGGAATCGATATTGCCTTTAGCGCCGATGTGAATACCTTCGACCGCCCGGTAGCTTACCGCTGGGACTTCGGGGACAACAATACCGATACCCTTCCGAACCCCGTACACCGCTATACGGCCAACCAGACCTATACCATCTCCCTGGAAATTTATGACCGCAACGACCGGGCCTGCTCGAACCGGGCAACCTACACCTTGGACCTGGAAGACAAAATACCGCCCCTGCCGGTGCCGAATTTCGTACGTGACGAGGCGGCCGAAAAGTCCTACGGCTGGCTGCCGTATTTATTAATATTGCTGCTTGCCGGCTTAACCGCCTGGTTGTGGCGCCGTTATTTCCGGCAACGGAAAAGGGAAGCCGAAAACCGCAAGCTGGCCGTTATGCAGATGGGTAAGCAATTCAACGCGCCCGATAAGCCACCCTACCAGCCGCCCTTCCGTTCGCGCGACGATATGGTGCGGCGGGAAGCACGGCAGTTTGCCATTGCGAATATTTTTCGCCAACGAGAAAAAGGCAATCGCCGCTTTCTCGACGTACCCCAAACCATCCGCAAAACGGCCGAAGGCGGTGGATTTCCCGGATTCAGTTACCGGTACCGCACCCGCCCGGCGGATTACCTCTTCCTGATCGATGAACACCGGCCCAAAGGCCACCAGGTACAATTGTTCCGTCACCTGGTGGAAATGCTGCGCCAGCAGGACGTCTACATCGATGTCTTTTATTACCAGGATGTACCGCGTTACGTGTGGAATGACGATTTTGAAGACGGGCTCTCGCTCGACCAACTGAGTCGCTTGTTTGCCGAGCGGCGGCTGGTCGTTTTTGGAGACGGCCGCGAATGGGGCGACGAAATGGAAACGGGCAGCCTGGCCCCCGACTGGCAGGTAGCCCTGCGGGGCTGGAAGTCGCGCCTCATGGTGACGCCCGTACCCATGAACTCCTGGACCTTCCGCGAAACGGCCCTCTACCAATTGATGGCCCTCTTTCCCGCCGACCTGGCCCACCTGATGCTGGCCGCCGAATACATCGAAGGCGGAATGGACGAAGCCGCCCTGCCCACTACCTTGCGCCAGTGGGAAAGCCAGCTACAGCGCAACCGCTATGACGTGGACATCAACCGGAAATGGCGCAAATACAGCGACTACGAAGATTACCTGCGCAACCATCCCGAAGTATTCCGCTGGCTGCAAGCCCTCATCGTACATCCCGAGCCGAACTGGAACATCACTATCGCCATCGGTAAAGCCCTCGGGATCCCCGTTAGTTACGATAACCTGCTCCTGCTGGCCCGCATTCCCTGGCTGAATGACCGGCCGCTGAAAGTAAAGTTGTGGCGGGCATTCTGGGCGCATTTATCCCCCGAAGACGAACGCAAAGCCCGCGCCGCCGTGCTCGAAGAACTGGAAGCCATCGCCGATGACCATCCCGATAGCTTTGCCAACCAGCAACTACAGATGGAGCTGGCCATCCAGCGTTTTGCCCTCGACCCCACCAACCCGGAACACCAGCGCAACATCCAGTACCTGGAAGGTGACGGTTTTCTCGATGATCAGCGCCTCGAAGAACTCGACCTCATCCTCAAACGCCAGATCGACGACTTGCGGGATACGGGCCTCAAACCCGGCGACGTTTTGCGTTTATTCCTGGCGGAAAACGAAGCGAAGCCCGCCTGGTTTACGGCCGGCCTGGCCTGGGCGGCACTGGCCACCATGCTGACCCTCTGGCTGGCGGGATGCCTGGCCGGTTGGTTCCTGATGCCGGATGCCCTACCCACTATTGAAGGATTGGTGGCTGAGCAACCTTCGGAATTGGCACAATTGAATAATGCAGCCGTAGATAGCTTTGCGGTCAGCGGACAATTACCCGCCGGGTACAGCGCACCGCGCTTCGCGGCGGCGGATAGCCTGCTGGACCGGGCGCTGGCCATTGATTCCAGTTACGTGCCCGCCCGCCTGAACAAAGGCTATATCCGTTACGCGCACGCACTGACCGGCTATTATGATTATTCCGATAACCGTCAAGATACGGTATTAGGCAGTAATACGCGCGAAGACTTCCGGATCGCTACCCGTTTTGATAGCGTCTATACGGATGCTTTGCACGGCCTGGGACTCATGCACCACTACCTGGGGCGGCAGGACAGCGCCTGTATTATACTCCGCCAGTGGCAAAGCCAGCAGATCCTGGAGTCGGAGCGTATTTATCCGAATTTGAGCACTCTGGTGACCTATTGCGGGGAATTGAAAACCCAAACCGTATACGTTTACTACCAAAACGAATGGGAACGGCCGGTAGCCAACGCCATTGTGGAGGATCTGCAATCCTTGCCCGGCGTCGTGGCCGTACAAGAAGCTACAAAATTTGTCAATGCAACGGAAGTGGTCTATTTCAATAGCGAAGACGAAGCGCTTTACAATACCGTGCTTCAGGTAGTGGAAAAAGCGCTGATCGCCGCCAACTTCGATCCAACAAACATTACTACCCGGCAAAGAGTACCACCATTAGTCCCTTCAACCGGCTCCGTGCAAAGAGCCGCAGAAGTGCAGGTCTTTCTCAATCTGCCGGAGCCCGTCAATACGCTTACTATTGCGGGCCGGGTGACTACGGGCGGTGCCAACCGCAACAACCAGGCGGCCCAAAGTGATGCCGTACCCCTGGCGGATGTGCGGGTAGAAATGACTATCAACAACCGCGAATTGGATCAGGAAACCAATGCCAACGGCCAATTCAACCTGGAACTAAGCTCCAATGATCTCGGCCAGACCCTGCGCCTGCAAATTAACCAGGATGCCTATGAGCCCTTTGCTCAGGAATACGTAATCGCGGAAGGATTAAACCTGGAGATCGACCTGACGCCTTTCACGCCCAAACCGCTGCCCCCCGTCGTCGAATACGAATCTTTCCCGTCTTTACCCGAAGGACCTTACGCCTGCCGGAGGATCCAGAGTGTAGACAATGCGATTGCCTTCCGCCGGGAAGCCTTGACGCAAGCTTCCTTAAATGAGATCAATGCCGGCCGCGACAGCGCCTTGAATGCACAAACTTTGATCCAGCGCATCCCCGCCGGTACGGAAGTAGAACTCATCGACAGCGCTACCGTTAATTACCGCATCCGCTACCAGGGGCAGATCGGCTTTATGGCGCGGCGCTACCGCAATGCATCTACCTTGGAAGCCTGCGCGCCAGCACCGCCGCCGCCCACTATCGCAGTACCCGAAATGGTAGCTGTCGCCGGAGGCTCCTTTACCATGGGCTGTACGGAAGAGCAAGGTGATGATTGTTATGATTCTGAAAAACCGCCGCACGAAGTGACCGTATCGGACTTTTCGATTGGGAAGTATGAGGTGACAAAGGAGCAATATGTAGCCTTCTTAAACACCATTGTAAAAGAACTGGAGGTCGATGGTAACAGCTTTAGCTACCAGCAACAACCTATTTTTAGATACGGTGGTACCTACGATGAAGAAAATGTTTCATTCGAAAACGGACAATTTGTGATTGAAGCAGGCTACGAAAATCATCCTATTGTAAGTGTGAGTTGGTATGGTGCCGTTGCCTATTGTCAATGGCTCAGCCAGCAAACCGGCCGCAATTACCGGCTACCTACGGAAGCGGAATGGGAATTTGCGGCCCGTGGCGGTAATCAAGGTAAACCTACGAAATATGCCGGAAGTGATGACTTAGATGCCGTTGGTTGGTATGTAAGCAATTCTAGCAGTCGTACCCATCCGGTAGGACAGAAAGCCGCTAATGAACTGGGCTTGTACGATATGTCCGGCAATGTATACGAATGGTGTAGTGATTGGTATGGCAGTGAATATTATCAGGAATTGAGCAACCAGGGTACCGTATCCAATCCTAAAGGGCAGGAGTCAGGTACTGACCGGGTGTTGCGCGGCGGTAGCTGGGACGACGGGGCGCGGGGCTGCCGGTCGTCGAGCCGCAACGGGTTCGACCCGGACTTCCGCTTCAACAATATTGGCTTTCGCCTGGTATTGGTCCCCTAGGCAGTTGGCTGGT
>CAZHNG010000050.1:0-26466 GCA_964533785.1 uncultured Saprospiraceae bacterium
GCACATCGTTTGCGGCCGCTTCCAGATCAGTTCCTAGTTCAAATTCCACGGTAATAGTACTACGACCATCCGCACTGGTGGAAGACATGGAGCGAATACCGGCAATACCGTTGACACTTTCTTCCAGGGGTTCCGTAATTTGCGATTCGATTACCTGAGCATTAGCTCCCACATAATTGGTAGAAACCGAAATAATCGGTGGGTCGACGACGGGATATTCCCTTAGTCCAAGGTAAGTATAACCGATAAAGCCAAAAAGGACAATTACGATAGATATTACTGTAGCAAAAACGGGACGATCAATGCTAAATGTTGAGAGACTCATTATTCTTCCACCTTTAGAGGTTCAATTAATTTATTTATTACTACCGGCACCCCATCCGAAAGGGTCAATAAACCACTAACGATGATGGTATCACCCGGACTAAGGCCGTCTATTACTTCCACGTTACTCGCCATACGTTCACCGGTTTCAATCCTGGTAGCGATTGCGCGACCTTTATTAGCGACGTAGACCTGTTTGCCATCTAATACCGGGATTACTGCATCCGTAGGGACAATTACCGCATTGTTATCGACTCCGGTAACCAGCGTAACCTTTGCGAACTGACCGGGCTTAAGAACGTTGCTTTTATTCTCCGCGTTAGCCCTTACTTTGAATGTTCTCGTTGTCGATGAGATCTCAGGATCTATGGCGTATACTTTAGCGTCAAAAACTTTGTTGGAACCGACAACCGTGAAGGTGACACTTTGTCCGCTCTTCACCTGGGAAAGATAACGCTCTGGAACTTCAAACTCCAATTTGATAGGACTGACTTGTTGTAAGGTAACTAATGGATCGGAAGGGGTAATGTAGGCCCCCTGGCTAACCAACCGCAGGCCCAGCATTCCTGAAAACGGCGCTTTTATGGTAGATTTTTCAATTTGCACATCTATAATGGCGATCTCAGCCTGAAGATCTTCGACCCGGTTTTCCAAACGGTCCATTTCTTCTTTACTGATACCTTGGATCTTCAACAGCTCTTCTCCCCTGGCCACTTCTTTTTTGGCTAGATCTAAATTGATCAACAACCGCTTTTTTTGCGCCTGAAGTTCAGAGTCATCGATCTGAGCCAAAACTTTTCCTTTTTGTATAAAGGAGGCTTCTCTAAAATTGAGGGATACTAATTTTCCCGCTCTTTCTGGTCTGATCTCAACGGACTCGTAGGCGATGAGGTTACCCGTTGCATTGATCGCTTTTTCGAGAGATTGCGGCGCTATTAAGAACCCATCAACGGGTATAGCTCTCGGCGCCTGGGCACTACTTTCCGGCGCAGAGGTGTCCTCCTCTTTTTCTTCTTCACAGGAGGAAGTGACCAGTAAAGCCGAAAGGAACATTAACCCTAAATAATTATACAGGCTGGGGATTTTCATATCTCAATTTGTAAATTCTCAAAGCAGTGGTTAAAATTCAAAAGAAGTGCAAATATACACAAGTATAGTTAGGTGAAATTTGAAGAAATTCTGAATTAACAAACTGTTTATGAAAGATTGAAGATACCAGATACCAGATTTCAGACTGTAAGCGTGTGATAGAAAGAGAGAAGGGTGTGGAACTATATGAAATTTCTGTTGAACTGTACTTGAGTGATACGTACAGGCAAAGAACTACACAAATGCGTAAAAGTTCATAAATAAATATACCTGCAGATTCCCGGCAATTTCTCATTTCAAAACCTATCCAGATGAACCCCAAATGATAAGATACCGCATCCCCCTTTCTGGCGTCTGGTATCTGTTATCTAATTCCTTTTAGGTATTTGCCAGGATTTAACAAACAGATTAAGCAAAAGCACGACCGCAGCAAACACAGATACCCGGGCAATGACATCGCCCCAAATAACATAAAAGGTGATTTCATCATTAAATTTCAGGGTATGCTGAATGGATGCGATTTCGTCGTAGCGAGTGGGTTTAATGATATCTCCTCTTTGATTGATGAAAGCGGAAATACCGGTATTGGCAGATTGGGCGACCGGTCTTCTGGTTTCGATAGCGCGCAACGAAGCAAAGTAGAGGTGCTGGCGGTGGCCGGCGGTATTATCCCACCATCCGTCGTTGGTCACTACAAAAGCAGCATTGGCTCCTTTTTTGATGTAACCGGTAAAGTATTCGCCGTATACGGATTCATAACAAATGACGGGGGCGATCGCTCCGGATTCACTGGTAAAGACACCGCGTTCCGGCTGAGTGCCTATTCCTGCAGTAGTACCGCCGAGTTTATCGACAATACCTTTGAACGGGGCCAGGATCTCCTGATAAGGGAATATTTCCGGGCCGGGCACCAGTTTCGATTTTTTATACACAGGGATTTGTTCCTGCTCCTTTTCAAGCTGTACGGCAATATTGAGTATCTCCCGTCGAATGGTATCACCAGTAGGCCGAATGAGAAATCTTGTATTGGGTGTTGAAGGTTCATGGGGTAAAAATTCGGTATAGGCATTCATACCGGCAACTATTTTTAGATCCGGATACCGTTGCAAAAAGCTTTTTAATCCCCGGATAGCGGGATAACTTTCGATAGCATGGGTTTCGACGTAACCAAAACTTGACTCGGGGAATACAAGGTAATCCGTATTTTCATCAACAACTTCTGTCGAAAGTTGAATGAAATGTTGCAGTTGCATATTTTCCGGAATGCTGAATTTGACGTGATGCGGTTCGTAGTTCGGTTGCACAATGGCTACTTGGATGGGTTTTCCTTTTTCTTCGTAATTGTAATACCTGAACAAAGAAAAAGCCGCAGGTATTAGGAGTAAAAAAGCGAGTTGCCACCACCTGGATCTCTTCGATGGTTTTTGCCATATACTAAAAATTAAAATATTTGCTAGCCAAATCCAGAGCGTTCCACCGAATGCTCCGGTATATTCGTACCACTGGACTACGGCAGGAAATTCGGCAAAGCTGTTCCCCAGCATCAACCAGGGCCAGCTTAAATCCCAATTAAGGTGAATATATTCAAAAGTGATCCAATAAACAATGAGCGAAAAATAGCCGAGATTCGGCATTCGCTTTTGTGTATAATGAAAGAACAAAAAAGGTATGCACATCAGCAGCGAATTGACCAAAATAGCAAATAAACCTGCTTCCAACGCTGCATTAGCCACCCAATAAGTTGAAATGATATTCCAAAGGACAAAGGTATTATAGGCATAAAAAAATAAAGATCTTCCGGTATTCCCGGCGATCTTTCGTATTTCCTGCTCTACCCTAATCAAAGGTACAAAACCAATAAACATCAAAACCGGTAGCGGCAAAATATCGGGAAATCCCACGCCCAGCAAGACCGCACTCAGGCAAGACCAACTAAACCAGCGCCAATGGACATCGGCCCGGTAAACGAAATAAGCAAACAACAGGCTCGTGCCCAACCAGGCCGATAACAATAAAACCAGTGGTCGGTATCCCCACAAATGATCGGCCAATGACAAGTGGTACATGTCGTAACCGACGTAAGCAGTGATCAGTAATAGCACTACAGCCAGGAGAAGTCTTAGTTTTTCAGTCATATTTCCGAATATACAGCTTAGTAATAATAAAACATTGCCTAACTAACCTTCACTACTGCATCTTCCACGATTACAAATACTTCATCCCCTTTTTCCGGAAGGATATTAGCAGTACCGGTAAACAAACCAAAGGCAGGAAAAATACTTTGTTGTTTACCAAAATAAAAACAGGAAAAGCGCAAACGCTGTCTGCCGTTACCGCGTAGGCGCACACTGGGATGCACGTGCCCGGCGATATTGTAATATCCTTCAGGAATGTCTTGCTTTTCCATGGGATAATGGGTAAAAATGAAAGGGTTTTGCTGCAAGGCAGGATCGTGAATGATCAGGTTATTGTCGGTGTAAAAATTTAAGGGCAAGATATCGTGGTTTCCGATGACCAATTCGAAGATTATGGTGTGAAATTGCCGAACCAGGTCAGTAAATTCGTCACAAATTTTGTTGTGATTACTGTGAAAAAGATCTCCTAACAACAATACCCTATCCGGTTTAAAATCGACCAATAAACTCAGCAGGCGATCCCAGTTGGCATCAGCTACCATACTTGGCACCGCAATGCCGGCTTTGCGAAAATGGGCAGCTTTGCCCAAGTGCAGATCAGCGAGAATAACACAGGATTCTTCTTCCCAAAAAGCTGCCTTTAATGGATGTAAATGAAAGGTTTGTCCGCTAACTTTTGTCGTTTCCACCATATTCCAGATCAAGAAATTTTTGCCAGGCTTTCTGTGATAAAGCATCGGTCATTTGCTCAATATAATAACTTCCTGCTGCCGGATCAATCACTCGATCGAGATAAGACTCCATCTGTAGTATATGCTGGACATTTCTGGCAACCTGCCGGCTAAATTCCGTTCCCGTCGGATCCGTCATTGCATCGGAAGGTGTAACGATCAAATAGTCCGTTCCTCCGATTACCGCGGATAATGCTTGCGAGCCCGCTCTGATCATGTTGTTATTCACTTCCTCAGCATCCTGATTAATGAGCGTTCTGACCATTATATTGCATCGTCCTTTAACACCGTATGCATCCAAAATAGTCGTCCATAACTTGCGTAAAGATCTTATTTTGGCAACTTCCGGGAGAAAATGGTCTCCGATTTCCAGTTCAAATACCAAGGATTGATTAACCTGGTCAGGAGCTATTCCCTCCTCCTGCAACAAATATAAATAGCGGTTACCTCGATAGATCAGATGGGCCAATTGATCAGAATAATCCTTCCCGCTTTGTTTCAATTGCATGAACTTCACCTTAGTCGTACCAATTTGGCTGAAAAGGGCTTTCAAGCTGTCCAATGACGTTTCTGCTTTTAGAGGATCATAGTTCATTGCCCCCCGGATCTCTTTTTTATGGTTTTCGCCGAAAGATTGAAGTCTTTGAAAAATCTGGAGTAGGTCAACGTTACGGTCCGTGGTAAGAAAGAACTCAATATAACTGGTTTCTACGCCCTTCAATAATTGAGCGATTTGCTGTTCGTCCGGCGTAAAATGAAATTCCAACTCTAAAAAATTAGCCCCGCCGTTCAGCGCGGATAATACCTTTTGGTTCACGGCTTCCAGATCACCAGCTACCACTATTTTTTCACCGATCCACCAGCTATTATCCATTTTATCCTGATTGACGGATGGTGGGAAATCCTCGAATTCTTCCGGATGGTAAAATGGTGCCACCTGGATGTTTTCCTCAATAGACCAGATCAAGTCTTCGAATGGTTTGCCTCTTAGATCTTTTGTGGCTTTAGCTATCCATTCAGCTTTACTTACCGATGGGAATTCCGAGAATGATAATTTCTTTTCCATGATCCCAAAAATAATAGAATATGTTGATGTCTGAAAAAATAGATTTGAAACCTAAAGATAGAAGACGCTACAAGTAGAGCGGAAGAAAATGGGTATGTAACTATATATCTTTATTATCAGCATACTAAAAGCAAACTTTTAGGGATGATTGCGGTTGAGAAAGTAAAACCTGGAAAATGACAAAGGATAGAATATACCTCGATTATAATGCCACTACGCCGGTGGACCCGGAAGTGTTGGAAGCTATGCTACCCTATTTTCACGAGATGCCGGGCAATGCTGCGAGCCGCAATCATCCCTTTGGCTGGGAAGCAGAAGAAGCGGTGAGTCATGCCCGGTCTACAATAGCCTCCATTTTACAAATAGAAGAAAAGGAAATCGTTTTCACTTCCGGTGCTACGGAGTCCATCAATCTGGCACTCAAAGGCGTATTTGAATTATATCACCGTAAAGGCAATCACCTCATCACCGTCAAAACAGAGCATAATGCCGTTTTGGATACTTGCCATGCGATTGAAAAACAAGGTGGCCGTGTGACTTATCTGGATGTGGATGAAAACGGTTTGATAGACTTAGAGGAACTAGCAAAAGCAATTACTCCCGAAACCATACTTGTATCGGTTATGTGGGCGAACAATGAAACGGGAGTCATTCAGCCCATTCAGGAAATCGGCGAAATTTGTGCCAGCAAAGGTGTGATCTTCATGAGTGATGCTACGCAAGCCGTAGGGAAAATCCCCGTTTTCCCTAAAAATAACCAGGTGCATTTACTGGCCTTTTCCGCACATAAAATGTATGGCCCCAAAGGAGCGGGTGCTTTGTACGTTAGCAATAAAGATCCACGAATCAAGCTGGCTCCACAGATCCACGGCGGTGGGCATGAATCGGGATACCGGTCAGGAACACTCAATGTAACGGGTATCGTTGGCCTTGGCAAAGCCCTTGAAATTGCGGATGCTTCAATGGAAAAAGAAGCTGCAAGATTGGGGCAATTAAGGGATCAACTGGAAGGAGGGCTACAGGCCAACGTTGAAGAAATGAAGATCAATGGGAAAGGGGCAGCGCGACTACCTCATGTTTCCAACTTATCTTTTCGATACGTAGAAGCGGAGGCATTGATGAATACCTTCAACCAGAAAATTGCTGCTTCTACTGGCTCGGCTTGTTCATCGGCTTCGCTGGAACCGTCTCACGTTCTCACTGCAATGGGATTAGATGAATATGATGTAAAGGGTTCCGTCCGTTTCAGCTTGGGAAGGTTCACCCAATCTGCTGATATCCTTACTACCATAGAATTGGTTTCGCAAGGTATTCAACAATTGCGTGCACACAACCCTGTCTGGGAAATGCATCAGGAAGGGTTGATCTAGCAATTGAGAAGACTGATTTGTAGTTTGGGCGTAATGAGGTTAACCTGATTTGACTATTTTGCCTTTTAGGAGCCACGAATGCAAGAATAGGAGAACTTATATATGTATATGAATGGGACATTTTTATTTCGAATATCGGCTCCGCCAAATAACAAATTACACGAATTGGGCGTCTTAAAATTTTTGCTGGAAACCGATCTACTGAGTAATGATAAAACAGCCGTATTGCCGATTAAAATTTTCGTTCACTATAAATCTCCCCCGGCAATTTCTTTGAGTAGTTGACCTTTTCGGGCTTCCGGCTTCTGCTTAAATAGACACCGCCAAATATCAATCCCATTCCAATAAAATGATAATAGGTGATCGCCTCATTATCCAAAACGCCCCAAAGTAAAGCCACTACCGGAACAAGATAACTCACCATAGACGAAAAAACGGGGGAGGTCCATTTGATCAACTGAAAGAAAATGACAGAAGCCAATACCGTACTGAAAAGGGCCAAAATAGAAACGTAGCCTAAAGCCTGCATTCCTTGGGGATGAGTTTGGACTACCATAAAAAAATCGGTAAACAAAAGCAAAATAAAACCAGGAATACCAACCATTACAAAGGAAACGGTGCTAATGAGTAAAGACTTCATATCCTGTAGATAATAACCTACGGTATTACCACTAATGGCATAACAAATGGTAGCTAACACAATGAGCAGACCATACCAGATATTAGCCTGAAAAGAATTGCTTTCACCGAAGACGATTAGAAGTATTGCTCCGGTCAGTCCCAGTATCACTCCAAAAAATTTATTGGCTCCCCAGGGCGCTTTAAAAATAACTACGCCTAAAAGCAGGGTCGATAAGGGTGTCAAAGAATTTAAAATTCCCGCAATGGAGCTACTCACCTGAGTCTGTGCAAACGGGAAAAGAAAGGAAGGTAATGCCGTACCGGTCAACCCAACTAATAACAAAAAGGGCCAATATTTCCAATTTACTTTTTTCCACTGCGTTAATAGAATTGGTAAAAAAGCCAAAGCAGATATTGTTAACCGAAGACAGGCCACCTGGTACGGTGAAAAGGCCACCAAACTTTTTTTTATCAAAATATAGGAAGTTCCCCAAATTAAACTCAACAAAACGAGTACCAGCCAGGATTTGATTGACATAATAGATAATTGGATGTAATTGACTTTTCTAACAAAGTTTCTAAGCTAGTGTTTGGAAGGAAGATGAAGCAGGTTGTGAATTGATACTAATCAGTGTTTTCCGTTATACTACCACTACCAATCTTAAACGGAAATTGGACCAGATCGTTCCAGTACCTAGGAAAGATGAAATCTACATTTTCGAGGTTGCCGCTATCCCTGTTCTGGGTGTGGATAAATACTTTATCGGAAAATGTGGTATTCGTAGCTCTAGAGGAGGAATTGATAACAGACTTGTTCAGCGGTTGGAGTGAAGTGTTACACCACATTAAAAATATAGATGCATAGCACTGAAAAGGTCCGTAGAATCTAAAGTTTGATTTTACGGACCTTTATTGAAAGGAGATTTCTTTTCAATGTGATATTAATTCAGTTCTTGGATTGGCGCGGAATGAATTCCGCTGTACTATCTATATTTATACCAATCCGATTCTCGAGCCGTGTTCGATTTTTGCACCCTTTTTCAATACAACGATACCGTCGCGGATGCAATAGGTGTCGGTGTCGGTATTTTCCAATGCTACACTTCCTCTGATCACTACATTGTTGCCAATGCGGCAATCTTTATCGATGATGGCTTTTTCTATGAAGCAATCTCTTCCTACCCCCATGGGAATATTTTGCTGCATTTCTTCGATTGTTTCAAAGGAATCATTACCCATTACGATGGAGTTAGAGATCTCAGAATTTTCGCCGATACGGGAACGGATACCGATAATCGAACGTTCGATCTTTTTAGCGTGAATGATGCAACCTTCCGCGATAACCGCTTGATTAAACCAGGTACCAAAGATTTTGGAAGGCCCCAGCAAACGAGGTCTGGTATAGATCACTTTTTCATTATCAAAAAGATTGAAATTAGGAATATTATCCGTTAGCGCAATATTGGCTTCGTAAAAAGAACGGATGGTTCCGATATCCGTCCAATATCCGCCATAAGAATAACTACCCACCCGGTAGCCTTCCTCAATAGCTTGCGGGATAATTTCCTTACCAAAATCGGTTGCATCCGGATGCTCATCAAAAAGTTTTCGCATTACCTCTTTCTTAAAGACGTATATACCCATAGAAGCCAGGTAGACTTTTCCCTGGGAGCGGTACTCCTCAGATACACTAGACTCCCATTCAGGTAAGACATCTGGTCTTGGTTTTTCAATAAAGCTATCGATCATGCCGCCTTCATTTACTTTCATTATTCCAAAACCGGGTGCATCCCTGGCAACAACCGGTATGGTGGCAATCGTCAAATCCGCGTTTTTGTTGACGTGATCCTTCAGCAATACATGAAAATCCATCTGGTACAATTGGTCACCAGAGAGGACGAGAACATAATCAAAATCGATATTTCTCAAGTGGTGCATAGATTGGCGGACTGCATCAGCGGTTCCCTGAAACCATTGGTCACTGGTTCGGGTTTGCTCTGCAGCAAGTATATCTACGAAGCCATGGCTGAACATATCAAAATTAAAAGTATGCTTGATATGAGAATTTAATGATGCAGAATTGAACTGGGTCAGGACAAACATTCTTTTAACACCAGAATTCAAACAATTGGAAATCGGAATATCGATTAAACGGTATTTACCACCGATGGGGACAGCAGGTTTGGAACGTTGTTCTGTAAGCGGAAATAATCTTGAGCCAGCTCCTCCTCCGAGGATTAAAGCAACCACCTTAATTACCATAGCTTCTTAGGTTATAAATGATTAATTGTTTATTTGTTATATATTTCTTGCAGCTTCAATGAGTTCTTTGTACAGTTGAGTATATTGCTTTGCTGAATTATTCCAGGAAAAATCAGCAGCCATCACTTTTTTTCTCAAGGCTTCAAATTTTTCGGGCTGGAAAAAGTATGCATTCAACGCCCGGTAAATAGCTGCATATCCTGCTTCCACGGAAAATCCATCGAAGCGAACACCTCTACCCTCTTCTTTATCCTGATCTATGTCAGGTACGGAATCTTTCAACCCTCCTACAGACCGGACGATGGGGATCGTTCCATAACGCATGGCGAACATTTGGTTCATTCCGCAAGGTTCCACTCTCGAAGGCATAAACAGGAAATCCGAACCGGCGTATAATTGATGGGCCAATTCCTCGTCGTACGTAAGCTTCACTCCGATCTGCCCGCTGAACCGTTGTTGTAAGTGACACAAATTGACCATTAGCTCCCGATCCCCTTTGCCCAGCACCACCATATTTATTTTCATGCCGCTGGCGATCACTTTTTTGATCAAATCAGGCAATAAGTCCGCTCCTTTTTCCGGTATGAGGCTTCCGATAAAGATAACGATGGGAAAATCGTTGTCAAAACCGAACTTTTCTCTGATTACAGCTTTATTATTTTCCTTAAACGTATCAATGTCCGTACCTTCCAGATGGTATTCAATAAATTCATCCGTTTTAGGGTCCCATACTTTTGCATCAATGCCATTAAGGATCCCGACGGCTTTGTGCTGCTCGTGGTGGATGAGCCACTCCAGACCATTGGCACTGTGATGTTTCATCTCTTCCAGGTAAGTTTCTGAAACCGTAGAAATGCGCCAGGCGCTTTTTATCCCGATAGCCATGGGATTGATCCGGTCCTCCCAGTCTAAAATACCACGGGCATCTTCATCGAACCAAGGCAATTTGTAAAATTCCTCCCAGCCAAAATCACCGTGGTAAGCTGCATTATGGATAGTAAAAAGAGTAGGAATGTGCTCAAGGTTACGGTAGCCAGGGGCATGTTTCACTAAAAACGGAATAAAGCCGGTAGGATGATCATGACAATGCAGGAGATCCGGTTGGCTTGGTGAGTTAGCTAACCATTGCAAAACTGCCAGATCAAAAGCCAAAAAACGTTCCATGTTATCCGGGTAGCCTTGTCCGCTGACATCATTATAAATGCCGGTGCGATCAAACATTTGGGGTAAGTTTACCACAAACAGAGGAAACCCTAGCGTATTGTCTTTTTCTCTTTCAATCGTAAAAGAGTGGTAACTTTTATGGATTCTGAAGGTACCCCGGTAAATGGGGGTGAACTTGTGATTGACCAACCATTCCGTTTGGTATTTCGGAATAACAACGCCTACGCTAACTTTCTGAGCTTCAGAATATTTGGGCAAAGCACCAACGACATCCCCCAATCCTCCGGCCTTGGCTGCTGGATAACATTCTGCGCTTATGTGTAAAACATTCATATGATTTTCGAATAAGGCAGTGACAGTTAGAAGAAAAAGACTTTTCGTCAGTCCCTAAGGTAATATAATCTCAAAACATCAAAAAAAAATATGGCATTTATTGTTGATAAGCTCGCAATATTTCCTGGAATTCAGGTTCCTGTTCATACTTTTGAAGAATAGGTTCAAGTCGTATTTCTTCGAGAAGGGGGTATTGAAATTCTTTCTGGATCGCTTCTCTTAAAAAGGCATAAAACTTTTCCCTATCGCCCAATTGGGCGTAGATCATGCCTTTGGTAGCGTAGGCATGCCCAAACTCCGGGGATAATTGGATGGTTTGGTCAACTACTTCAAGGGCTTCCTGGTATTTTCCCATATTCAAAAGCAGGTAAGCTTTGCTTTCATAGAATGAAGGAGAGGGCTCCAGAGCGATGGCTTTTTCGATATTGACCATAGCCTCCTCGTATTTACCTAGTTTGGTTTGGAAGTAACCCAAATTATTATAGCCATCCGGTAAGTCCGGTGCTAAGTGAATGAGGGTCTCACTATCGGCAATAGCTTTTTCTATCTCCCACTGAAAAAAGTACAAGTTACTCCTTTCCAGGTAGGCATCGATGTAGGAAGGGTTTATTTTAATGGCTTGCGAATAGGAATCAATAGCTTTTTGCACCTCTCCCAATTCCCGGTGAGCATTTCCCAGATTATAATAGGCGTAGAAATAGCCGGGATCTATTCCTAAAGCTTTGTTGTAATCAAAGATGGCTAGGTCATAAGCCCCTTGGTCGTAATGGACATTTCCCCGGTCGTTATATACATCGGCATAATCAGGATTGATTTTCAGGGCCCGGTCAAAATCTTCCATGGCGGCAATATACTGTCTCAACATTCTATACGTCCCTCCCCTATTGTAGTACAAATAGTCCACGTCAGGAGCGATCGTAATGGCGGTATTATAGTTGGCTAGTGCTTTTTCATAATCTTTTTCCTCAAAATAGATATTGCCCCTGGCATTCAATGCCTGGTAATAATCGGGATTGAGTTCAATCGCTTTCGTGTAGTCAGCGATGGCTTTTTGTTTTTCTCCCAAATTCCAATTGGTGTTACCGATATTGTAGTGGTAAGAATCATTATCCGGGTTAATGGATATTGCTTTTTCGTACTCAGCTAGCGCCAGGACGTATTTTTGCTGATCATAATAAACGTTACCAAGGCCATTGTGAGCATCTGCGTAATCGGGATCAATCTTGATCGCTTTGGAATAGTAAATCGCCGCATTCTGGTAATCATTGAGGTAATAATAAGTAAGTCCCAGGTTGCGGCAAGCAATAGCAAAGTTAGGATCTTGCTCAATAGCTTTTTTATAATATTCTTCGGCCTTGTGAAAATTATCCTGCTCTAAAGCGATATTTCCAAGTCCATTCAATGCATCAGGATGGTCGGGTTCGATAGTGAGCGACTTTTCATAGTACTCAACCGATTTGTCAAATGCTCCCTGGTAATAATGCGCCAGTGCTATATTGCGGACGGCAATAGCGTAATCAGGGTTTTGTGCCAATGCCTGCTGGTAGGTTTCAATAGCTTTGTCATAATCATTTAAGTAAAAATAAACGTTCCCCAGGCCGTTGCGGGCATCAACATATTTGGGATCGATCTCCAACGCTTTCAGATAATGAGTTTTAGACTCTTCGAAGCGTTGCAGATAATAATAAGCCAAAGCTAAGTTGCGGTGGGCAATAGCAAAATCAGGCGCGTAGGAAATAGCTTTTTGATAAGGTTCAATAGATTTATCGTATTGCCCTGTATCAAAAAACACATTACCAATACCGTTATAGGCATCGGCATAAGTAGGATCGATGGCCACCGCCCTTTGATAATAATCCAGCGCCTGGTCGTATTCCTGCAGGTAGTTATGGGCTAAACCTTTGTTACGAATCGCAATAACGAAGTCCGGCTTTAATTCAAGGGCTTTTCCATAGTAGTTGATGGCTTCCCGGTACCGGCCATTTTCCATGCTGATGTTACCCAGTCCATTGTAGGCTCCCGGATTATCAGGTAAAAGGTCAACCGCTGTTTGGTAATAGCTTTTGGCTAAATCGTATTGCCTAAGGTAATAATAAGCCAGCCCCAGATTCCGGTAGGCCATTTCAAACTGTGCATCTTTCGCAATGGCCTCATTGTAAAGTTCAATGGCTTTATCGAATTCCTGATTATCTAAATAGAGGTTGCCCAAACTGTTATAGGCATCGAGATAATCGGGTGCCAGACTTATAGCCTTTTCATAGTTGCGTTGGGCTTCGTGAAAGTCTTGCAGGTAATGATGCGCTAGCGCCAAATTGCGGAAAGCTATATGGAATTGTGGATCTAATTCAATGGCTTTTTCGTAGTGCGGTATAGCAGCAGCGTAGCGGCCGTTATCCATATGAATATTGCCGAGGCCGTTATGCGCATCGCTGTAATTGGGGTTACAGGCAATTGCTTTCTCATAATCTTCATTCGCCAATTCAAACATCATCAAACCACGGTAAGCATTACCACGATTGTAGTACAAATATTCGGTATCCGGTAACAGTTCAATAGCTTTTGAATAAGCGGTTATGGCATTGGAAAAATCGCCGTAATAGTAATAGGCATTGCCAAGATAATTATAAAGGTTTTCGTCACCCGATTGGTGCTCAATAGCATTTTGGTAGCTCTCGATCGCTTCTTGGTAAAGCTTTTGATCGTAGAATACATTACCCTTCTCCTGGTAATACCCGCTGATCAACTCTTTATCAGGGTTAGCGCTGGCCAATTCCTCCCTGATCTGACTGTCAAGATAATCAATCGTATCGGAAAGTTGCGCTCCTGCTTCCGATTTTTCGGTAAAGTCTCTTTCTTTAGTACCATTCGTAGCCTGCCGTTGATCTTGGGTAAAACTACTTTGCACCTGGATGAGGCTGCTATCGGAAAAATCGGACATTCCTGCGGCTGCCAGATAATCTCTTTCCGCTTTTTCAAATTCTCCTCTTTCAGAATAGATTTTTGCCCGTTTAACCCTTAGTTCTTTGAGCACCTCACTATCGGAATCTACCCCTTTTTGTTCTTGTTCTTTGATTAACCGGTTCAATTCATCCAGGATCTTTTCCTGGTCCAGCGTTAATTGTTTCAGTCGTTCATTTTCCTCTCTTTCTTTAGCCAGGGCGGCTTCGAGTTCTTGCCGCTCGTTTTCTTCTCTTTTTTCCCTTGATGCCAATATGGGTTCTACTAAAGTATCGTGACTAACCTCATAGGTCATTGCGCCGGTCGAAGAAGTCTCTATCCGCAAAAGCCGGGCATCTACCAGGCGTTGCAGCAGGTCCTCTGAAATGCCGTAATCCTGGATAATTTCCCCTTTATAGCGGCTGATTCGCTGGCGGTCTTCTTTAAAGATCAAGCCTTCTTCGATGAGAAGCCGGGCACTGAGTTGTTCTTCTTCATTGCCAATGGCAGCTATTTGATTATCGTAATAATTTTTGAGCAAGGCGGCCAGGTCTCCAATTTCATTGGGATCAATGTTCCGATTGTCGGAACTAACGATTTGCCGCTCGATGTATTCGCAAATGATCTGTAGTTGGAAAGATTCAATCCTTTTCTGGTAATTATCCGCCAGATAATCGAGGATCTTTTCCAGCGTTTTTTCAGTATAAACAAAACTCGGGGCGGCAAAATCACCCTGTGCTAATGCCGGTTTTATGATGGCATCTCTGGCCGACGTCTTGTTCAAAGATTTCAATTCGTAGGTATGGCGGAGTATGCTGGGAAAATAATCTTTAAGGCTATCGACCAAACTGAGCTTGTCTGACCGGATGGCGAGCAAAACCTTTAGTTTGAGGGGCCGGAACAGTAACTGGTATTCCTTTTTGGAGATCAGGTGGGGCTCTTCATCCATAATCCGGTCCAATTCATCCTGTATTTCTTCTGGGAGTTGTTCATTAAAGAGCGTTGACAGTTGTTTTTTGAAATTGATTATATCCTCTTCCGGATAACTGAATAGTTCCTCAAACTGGTCAAAAAATACGATGAAAGGCTGGCGATCATCCGTTGCGATTTGATGTCCTTTGAATAAATGCCATAAGGTGGGCTGATCGGTCCATTCCTGAAAGAAGGTATGGCTCTCTGCTTCTGCCTGAACTCGTTTAAGTGTAATATCGATGAGAGCATCCTGCTTATTATAACGGCCAAACCTGACATAAAGAGGTTTAAGGTTTTCTACGTTCTCGATAGCCGGTATTACGCCCGCATTGATCAAAGAAGTCTTTCCCAAGCCAGATTTTCCGTGCAAAACAATAAAATCTTCCAACTGAATCATTCGACTCAATTTAATCACGTCCTCTTCTCGGCCGAAGAAGACGGCTTGATCGCCAACTGAAAAAGGTCTGGCTCCGGGATATCGATACTTACTCATCTACGATGGGCATTTCTTGCAATTTCTAATATTTTTTCAACAATTATATTCGTTTTCACCTCAGCATCTTTTACAGTACCGCTCAATATTTTGGCTTTCAATTCCCCGTACTCCCGCTCAAGAATAATGAGGGTATCAAAATTAATTTGGTAATCATAAATATGGGTTTTCAATACTTGTAAAGCATCGGTAATACCCGTATCTGGTTTAATAATAACGGCTTCAACCAGTTGCAACAAACCAACCTGTGGTGCCGCCGTACTCAAAGTCATTTTTTCGGCGCAAAACTCTTTTAATTTATTTACGAAAGCGTCCACTTGTTCTTCTACAAAATTGACTTTAAAATACTGTGGATAAAAGGTTTTGACATGATCATCCAATTGAACAATACCGGATTTCAAACTGGCATAATTGCGTTGGCTTTCATGGATTTTCAAAATTCTGAACAATAGTTTCAGGTACCAGCCTTCAAACTTTACGCCCAGGAAAATGTAATTACTAGCCCGCTTTAACAATAGCCTTAATTCTTCCGGCAATTGATGATTGCCAAATATATTTTCAACGTATTTAAATAGATCCAGGTAGGTATAAACCGGAGATTGCATCTCGTTGGCATCACCCAGTAAATTGTAAATCAAAGGCTCATTGCCGTTCGGCGGCGGAATACCGACCATTTCCTGCTTGCTCTTGTTGTAATAACCATAGCGCACAGGTTTGCCTGCTTCCCGGTAAGCACGTCGTAAAAAATTATCCGGCGATAAAGAAATGATGAGGTGAAAAGGAAGTTGGACAATAGTGTGGTAAATGTCAGGAACAGGAGCTTCCTTGTAATATTTTTTGATGTAATAATAGATCAAATGGCTATTCTCATCTTTAAAGTCCAGAAAACCTTCCGGAGTATAAGTTGGAGGTTCTATACCATCTGCTTTACATTTTAAATCAATATATTCTATCAAAGTAGGCCCCCCCGAATTTCTTGCCAATTCAGGCCCAATGACCAAAACACATTTCTCTTCGCTAATACTGTCGACGAGATATTCCCAATTTACATGGGCATGTGGTGTTTCCTTTTCATTTGACATAAACGTAGGATTAGGGCTGCCTCAGCAATTAATCTTCTTTCTTTTCTTCTTGTTTATTGCTTTTTGTTTTATTCTTTTTCCGAGGTCTTCTTTTTCCAAATGAACCTGCAAAGATTTTTCCTCTTCTGGTTTTGATATCTCCTTTTCCCATGTTTTTAAATTAGACTCTTGACATTATACTTTAGTCAAGGTGTTATAAAAATAAGATTCAACGCTACAAAAATACAGCTTATATTGAATTGATCAAGTATGGCGCTAATTGGTCGGCGATATTCCTGTCATTCGCCAAGCGAGGCACCTTATTTTGTCCCCCCAATTTCCCCTGCGCTTTCATATACTCCCGAAAAGCGTCTGATTGTAAGGGTCTGATCACAAGTGGTTTTAAAATCTTTCCTTCGATCAGGTCCCGGTAATAAATATTCTGCTGGTTCATCGCCTGGTCTACGAGAGCCGAAAAGGCCTTCAGGTTAGCGGGTACTTTATCGAACTCGATGAACCATTCGTGGTAGGGCGTTCCTCCTTCGGGAGGATTCACTTGTGGAGCTACCGTAAATTCAACAATTTGGACACCTTGTTCTTTGGCTACCGATAACAATGCCGTTTCCACTTCCTTGCCAATAACATGCTCACCAAAAGCAGAAATAAAATGTTTGATCCTTCCCGTTACGATTAACCGGTAGGGGTTTTTAGAAATGAACCGGACGGTATCGCCAATATTGTACCCCCATAAACCCGCATTACTATTGATGACCAGGGCGTAGTTAACCCCTGTTTCCACTTCCTGCAGACTATACCGGGCAGGGTGCTCATTGAAAATTTCATCAGCGGGAACAAATTCAAAAAAAATACCGGAATTCACATTGAGTAATAATCCCGGCTCATTTTGGCTATCCTGAAAAGCAATAAACCCCTCCGATGCGGGATAGGTCTCGACACTATCTATGCTTTTGCCTACTAATGCTTCTAATTTGGCCCGGTATGGTTCGTAGTTAACTCCGCCGTACACAAAGACGGAATAATTTGGAAAGATCTCCATGACGGCAGACTTTCCAGATCGCTGTAGTAAGCGTTCATAATACATTTGTACCCAGGGTGGAATGCCGCTGATCAGCCGCATGTCTTTGTCAATGGTTTCGTCCACGATGCGGTCCAGTTTTTCCTCCCAGTCTTCAATACAGTTAGTGGCGTAGCTTGGCATTTGATTCGTTCGCAGCCATGCGGGTACCTGGTGATTAACTATACCGGATAAGCGCCCCGTCAAAATCCCGGCAACCTTCTCCACCTCCGGGCTTCCGGATAAAAATATCATTTTACCGTCCAGCCAACTTCCATTGCCCGTAGTTGCGTAGTAATGAAATAAAGCATTCCGGGCCGTACCAAAATGATTGGGCATACTATCAGTGGTAAGCGGTATGTATTTCACCCCGGAAGTCGTTCCGGATGTTTTTGCAAAATATTTTGGTCGCCCAAGCCATAATACGTCCTTTTTTCCTTGTTTGATCTGTTCTACATAAGGCTTCAATCCTTCGTAATCACGCAGCGGAACCATGGTCTTAAAATCCTGGTAGTTGTTGATCCGTTCGAAATGATGATCTTGACCAAAAACGGTTTTTTTTCCTGTTTTGATCAGGCGGTTAAAGATATGGGATTGGGCTTCCACTGCATGGTCCGCCCAGTATTGGATCTTGCGGGAAAAGTAACCGGCTACAGGCTTGATGATGGTTGATTTTAATCCCATTAGTTTAATAGACAAGTCAAATAAAAATTCAATGCAGACTCAAGGAAGTGAATCAGCCTCCCCTGCTACCGGAAAAAATCCCTACGGAAGTAAAATTCCGGCCTACGAGGCTACAAAGGTATAATAATCAAATACTAGTAGGTTACTTTCAGGGTTGAAAAAGCTACTGTGTTTAAATCTTTTTGCGTGCAAGGCCAGCAGTTTTTCATCTTTGCGTAAAAGTGAGGCCAGCGTCCTGGTGACCTTTACAAATCGTTCGAAATCATTAGCCGGAGACACTTTGATTGCATTTACCTTTTTCAAAAATCCAATAAAACTGTCTTTCCGGTACAAGGTATACTTTTCCGGAAAACGAAATGCCAAATAAACCGAAACCATGCCGTAATCATCATCATGGTAATGGTTATTTTCAATGCTGTGGGGATAGGCATCCTTATATTCCTGTAATAATTGATCACAATAAAAAACAAACCTGCTTACTCTTCCTTCGATATCCTTTTCTTCGTTATACAGGTCGTGAAACATCTGCTTGACATATTCAGGCTGTAATTCTATAAACTTCAGCATCATGTCCTTAGGATCGTAGGATTCCCGTTTCCAGAGTCTTCGTGTTTGGCTATTTTGCAGGCTTTGGTCGTACATGGTTTTCCAATCATTTGCTGCCGGATCCCAGTGCTGCTGAAAATTGGCCTGCGATTCCCACAAATGTAAGTTTTCTTTCGCTGCGGGTGTTTTCAAGTACGCTTTATACGATTCGATGTATGCTTGAATAAGTTTGAGCTGCATGTTTGTATGAAGTAATTGTCTATCAATAAATAGTAGTCGTAAAGGAGCAAAGGTACGGAGGAGAAAGGATACAAACAGTATTCGCGATGGCACTAAGACACCGTTATATCGCCTACCTTTGCAGTCATTGCCGGCAGGCTTTGTTTTTTTTTGACCTTTTTTCCCTTGTACCCTTCAATACTCAATCCTCCAGGTCTGATAACTCCTGACCAGGTCGGGCATAAGAGAGGCGGCATATCCGGGCGGCCTGGTAGTAAGTGTCCAAGCCACGCATAGCCACTGCCTGTATAGCTTCCAGGTTTAAGAATCCATTACTGGAAACTGCCTCAGCGGGAAAGATCAAATGGTGTACTTTCCCTACGATCAAACGGGTATTGTTGGCTTGGATCAGGTGTTCCTCTTCCAGTTTCAGGCCAATTTTTAAGAAGCATTCCTTTACAAAGGGAGCCGGAAAGTCTTCAAGGTATTCCGGTGTAAACCCACAGGCTTCAAATTCGGAAACGTCTTCCTCAAACTTGGCGGAGGTCTGATGCGCCTGACGGATCATCGGAATAGTAACTTGGTTAATGGTATAAAATCCGTTATTTTCCCGAATATTTTCGTATGTATGTCTTGCTACGGTTGTCGGCCGTAAAATAAACCCCAGTAAAGGCGGATTAGCACCAATGTGATGAACAGAATTAAAAATGGCCAGGTTGCTACTGCCTTTCGGATGTTGCGTCCCAATCAAGTTAGCACTTTTAAAACCAGAGATACTATTTATTAAATCTCTGCGATAATTCCGGTCCATTTTTTGGATATTATCGAGGGTCAGATGTTGCTGCATTCGAATAAAGGTTGATAAATACTTGCAATTTATAACGATAAGCTGTTAAATTTACCAAAAATATCTCACATATATCCATCAGCAAATTATCATAAGCCCATGAGACTGCTACTGCCATTCGCTGGCTTTTGCCTTTTTCTTTCTATTCAAATGACAGCTCAGCCGGAAATTCTTTTTGCCGAAGCTGAGAATCTTTACCAAAAAGATGATTACGAGGGATCGTTAGCCACCCTGGAGCATTTTGTCGATGCTTATCCGGACCGGAAACACGATATCGCTTCTGCTTATTTTCTCATGAGTGCCAATTTCATGAAATTAGAAGAGCTAGACGGAGCTGTCTGGGCGAATCAACAATCCTTAGAACTACGAAACAAACTACGCACGAATGAAATTGTAGAAAATTGTCTGCGCTTTGGAGAAATATACCTTTCTTACCGGCAATACGATGATGCCTTAGATCATTTATTACAAGCTGCCGAGATGCCTTTTGAAGACCCTTCGGTATTTGCAGACATCAACTTCCGGCTTGCCGAAGTATATCATGCACTGGGTAATTGGGAAGAGGCAGAAAAACATTACTACCGGACCTCACAGATCTTAAGTATTGAATATGGGGAAATCAATGAGAAACTGATACCCGTCTACTTGCAACGGGCACGATTAGCCCTGATCACCAATAATTTTGACCTGGCCGTGGATTACTTTGCCACCGCTAATCAACAAATGCTGCAATTTCCGGATTCTATACATTGTTTCCAGGAGCCTTTATTGCAAATACTGGCAGAGTTGGGTATCGGTAAATACAATGGAGAGACTTCGGCGCGATTGCTTTTATTTATTGCTAAGTATTGGTTGTCAAAGCGATAAATAAAACAACAAGAAGAAAGAGCTTTTCAAGCTTTGTCGGGATCTTTTATTTTTTTCAGGAAAACCCTTCCCCGTTTTCGTTTTTTGCCGAATTTTTCAATTTTACCTTCCTGCCAGAAGCCATTCAACGTGGATTCCCAAATACTTCGTTTGTAGACGAGTTCGTATTTTCGCAGAAATTCAGGAACTTTTGACTGGCCTTCAATGGGTAAGAACTCAGTTTCTTCAAAATAGATGGAACGGTCACTAAAATAGATACCTTTCATATTCATTTCAAACCTGGTGCCATCGTCTAAATAAATGTAAGACCGGCCACTTACGTATTTCCCTTTTCGCTCGAGGTAAAGTTCAAATTTATATCCCTCCTTTGAATGAATTCCTCCGATGGTAATTTCTCCTTCCCACAGCCCTTCCAGGTCACTTTGACCGAAACCGGCATTAAAAAGCAAACAAAAAAACAGACAGCTTATAACGTAATGACTATTCATTCAAAATGCTATTAGCGGTAAAAAATAAGTAAGTAATATTTACTTGCTAACTGTATTGCCGGGTAAACTTGGGGTCAAAGGATTTACTCACCGCAAAGACCACGAAGAAACGCTAAGAAAAAGAACTTCGCGTTTTCTTTGCGTTCTTAGTAGTGAAAAAAAATTATCCCACCATTTTGAGGTCAATACAGCTAACCACTGGAAAATCTACCCAGGAAAAGGAATTGTCAATACCTGATCCGGATGGATAATATTAGGATCCTTCAGTATATTAGTGTTGGCTTCAAAAATATGGGGGTACTTCATAGGATCACCATAATATTGTTTGGCGATGAGTGATAAAGATTCCCCTTTTTCCACGGTATGTTTATGGTAGTAATCCGTTACTTCCACTTTAATATCTGCTTCAATATCAGAAGGGTTTTCACCACCTATCCTCTTGATTTCATCCCACAACCGATCTTTATAATATTGAGTTTCAACGACACCGCCAATTTTCAACAGACCGTCAACCTCTTCGACGTATCCATCCTTAGCACCGTACTCTTCACCTAAATTAAGCACTGTTCTGTATTTATCCTGGAGAGACATAATTAAATAATTTGATGAATGATAAAGATTACAGCTTGGACCTGCCATGCAGAGAGTCCCCTCCTTGCTTACACACACCCTATAGACAGAAACCCTTGAAATAGGGTTTATAGCCAAATATCAAAAGGAAGTATTCTATCCTACACGCCAAGTTAAAAAAAATTGATCAAAATGAGGTTTAGATCTTAATAACTTCTCCACCTAAGACTTTTTTAATAGATGTCTCACCGGGGTTACCCGTATACTTGATAACGCCTCCAGTATTTACGGAAGCTTCCAATGACTCTTCGGCGTTTACTTCCACCGTCCCTCCTGTACTGGCTTTGGCATAGACAATATCTGCGGTTAGTTGTTCTGCCTCGTATTGTCCTCCGGTTGAGGCACTGGCACGATGGCGTTCCGTTGTTCCTTTAAGTTTTAAAATGGCCCCTTCCGAAGCACTGGCTTCCAATTTTTCGGTTTCCACTTCAAATTCGAGCATGGCACCGCTATTGGCTACAAACTCAAGACTTTCAGCATTGAGCACATCATTACAATAGATGCGTGCTCCGGCCTGGCCTCTAATTACATTTAGTTGCTTAAAGGTCACGTGCACTTTGGCTTCATCATCCTTATAAAAAATAGAATTTAAAAGCCTTAACTTCAGTATACCCCGTTCTACTTTTATGGTTACTTTATCCTCGGGAATTCCCTCCACTTCCAATGTTACCTCTTCATTATCTCCCTGTGTTAAAATGACCTCCAGGTTACCGGTGACGGATATCTCATCAAATGGATCTACTCCGCTCATCGTTTGCCCGTAGATATTCGTCAGCCAGATGAATAATAAAAACAATAGAATCAGGATAATTTTTCCAATCAATTTCATGACAATATAATAGGTTTGGTTATGTAGATCTTCAATTCATAGATGAAAGATGGGGATCAAGGTTTATGAATATTTACAATTTAAGGAATTTAAAGGTAAGATGCATTTGCAAAGGTCACTCCCCTATGTCTTTAAAATTTTAACGGGAAAAACACGAAGGATAGTTTCCCTTCTGGCAATATGGCATAAATTTTTCATCTTTGTAACTTTGTAGTAGAAACGGTTTTCTTGAAAAGATTTTGGGCAACCGTAATAATTTTAGAAGCAGGAAACTAATTCGACAATTACCTGGTTATTGTCAACAATTTTTTCACCAAATAGCAAAATAGTAATGGCGCAGCAAGCAGATTCCTTTAAAAAATTAGTAGCTCACTGTAAGGAGTATGGTTTTGTTTTTCAATCCAGCGAAATTTACGACGGAATGGGAGCGGTTTACGATTACGGTCCCTATGGTGTTGAATTGAAAAACAATATCAAGCAGTATTGGTGGAACGCCATAGTACAAATGCACGAAGATATTGTCGGAATCGATGCTGCCATATTTATGCATCCCAAGACCTGGAAGGCTTCCGGTCACGTTGATGCTTTCAATGACCCTTTGATCGACAATAAAGACAGTAAGAAAAGATACCGGGCAGATGTCCTTATCGAAGATTACATGGCCAAGATCGAGCAAAAGATCAATAAGGAAATAGCAAAAGCCCGCAAAAAATTTGGTGACAGTTTTGACGAAGAGCAATTTCGCACGACCAACCAACGAGTATTGAGGAATCAGGAAAAATATGATGCCATAAGGCATCGACTCGCTACGGCGATGACCAACGGCGACATGGAAGCCTTAAAGTCTATTATTGTCGAAACCGAAATTGCCTGTCCGGAAAGTGGTTCCCGCAACTGGACGGACGTGCGCCAGTTCAACCTGATGTTTTCCACACAACTCGGTAATATTGCCGGTGAAGAAGGTAAGCTATACCTGCGCCCGGAGACGGCCCAGGGTATTTTTGTCAACTTTTTGAACGTTCAAAAAACAACGCGCCAGAAAATCCCCTTTGGTATAGCGCAGATCGGTAAAGCTTTCCGGAACGAAATCGTCGCCCGCCAGTTCATTTTCAGAATGCGGGAGTTCGAGCAAATGGAGATGCAATTTTTCGTGCAGCCAGGCACGGAATTACAATGGTACGAGTATTGGAAAACCATGCGCATGCAATGGCACAAAGCCTTAGGCATGCCGGAGGAGAAACTGCGTTTTCATGATCACGACAATCTAGCTCACTACGCTAATGCCGCAGTCGATATTGAATTTGAATTTCCTTTCGGTTTCAAAGAACTGGAAGGTATACATTCCCGCACCGACTTTGACCTGGCCCGGCACCAGGAATTATCAGGTAAAAAACTGCAGTATTTCGATCCGGAATTAAATGAAAATTATGTGCCCTACGTAGTTGAAACTTCCATTGGTTGTGACCGGATGTTTTTAAGCGTACTGAGCGATGCCCTACAAGAAGAAACAGTACCGGATGCAAAAGGTAAGGACTCCAGCCGGATTGTCCTCAAGTTGCATCCTGTTTTGGCACCAGTTAAATGTGCAATATTGCCATTGCTGAAAAACAAACCTGAACTAACCTCCAAAGCAAGAGAGGTCTTCGACCGGTTGAAGCTTTCTTTCCAGTGCCAGTACGATGAAAAAGATGCCATCGGTCGTCGTTATCGCCGTCAGGATGCTATCGGTACGCCTTATTGCGTCACCATTGATTTTGAAACACTGGAAGACAATACCGTTACCATTCGCGAACGTGACAGTCTTGAACAAGAAAGGGTCCAAATAGATGAAGTGGAAAGAATCGTGAAAGAGAGAGTGGATATGAGCAAATTACTATGGGAGATCAAATCGGAATTGCCAAAGATCAACGTGCAGGAGTCCACGGTTTGACTGTGATTTCATGTATTTTGGACAAAGGTTTACGTTGATCTTTGTGAGGCGCTGAAAATTAAGGGGAATTTAGCAATTGGTCAATGCCGGAACTTCCTCCGCAAGCCAAACCAAGGCCCCTTAATTTTCAGCACAAAACCTTTACTCTTTTACATTTTTGTCCAGTTCAATAGCTTTCCGCGGTAATTTTTCATCGCGCATTGCCGTATGCATCACAAAAGAAGCGATGATAGTCGCTGCCTGTTTCAGATCCTCTTCGATGAGGTGATCCCAATTATCCATATTGGAGTGATGGGTACGGTTGAAATAAGCAATCGGATCCTGGATGAACTGAAACCCTGGAATACCAACAGCATCGAAGGCAAGATGATCCGTTCCACCTGTATTGGAAAGGGTTAGCGTTTCCGCATCCAGATCTTTGAAAGGATCGAGCCAGGCCCGGAAGATGGGAGCTACCGCATTGTTTCCTTGTAAATAAACTCCTCTGATCTTCCCTGTCCCATTGTCCAGGTTGTAGTAAGCAGCAATTTTCTCTTGTTCGGGTTTTAGGGATTGAACGCTGTAAAAACCTTTCACTTCGGCAAAATGATCCGCCACATAGGCTCTTGACCCATAAAGCCCTTGCTCTTCTCCCGTCCACAAGGCCAATCGAAGGGTTCTCCTGGGTTTTACCCCGCTTTCTTTTATCGTTTCCAACAAGATACGAGCGGTTTCCATCATCACGGAAGAGCCGGCACCATTATCCGTAGCTCCCGTTGCGGCGTGCCAGGAGTCAAAATGAGCACCGAACATAACGACTTCATCCTTAAGGTCAGTACCGGGAATTTCAGCGATAATATTGTGTTCCATACCATCAGGGTTGGTATATTTCGCTTTTAATTCCATACTAAGCTTTGGTGTTACGCCTTTATCCAGCAACCTGAACAGTCGATTGTAATATTCCACTCCCATGGTAACTTGCGGAACGATGGTTTTTCCCTCTTCCCAGGCACGTCCTTCACCAGCACGAGCACCGGAAACAAATACTGTGCCGAGGTCCCCTTTATAACTGCGATCGATGACGGCTAGAACTTCCTCTTCGGCCATTAGATCCCATAAGGCTTTGCGAAAATCACCGGCTGATCTTCTGATATTTCTCGATCCACGCGGAGCAGGCATAGGGGCATTAGCGTATTTCAATAGATCATCGGCGTCCATTCTACCGGCGGGCGGATCAAACCATTCTTTGGTATTGCGAACCGTATCCAATAACACAAATTTTCCTTTTAGTTTTCCCCTGTAAGCTTTCAACTCTTTTTCATTATTTGCCGCCAGGTAGATCACTTCTCCCGTTACCGTACCATTCGTTGAAGGAGACCAGGCTTTAGGGTAAGCAATAATAGGGAAGTAACCGGGATTAATCCCGTGCATTTCGAAGTGCTCTAGTTCCCATCCACGTCCGAAGGGTCCCCATTCTTCCTTATGAACATTGTCCATTCCCCAGTCTTTGAGGGTTTCCATAGCCCAATCGGTTGCTTGATCCAGCATGGGAGAACCGGTTAGCCTCGGGCCGTAGACATCCGTCAACCAGGAGGCAATGTCCATTACCTGGCTGTTTTCCAAGCCGTGCTTCCTGATAATTGTGTTAATTTCATCGTTGACTTGCTCCTGCGCACTGATGGGAGCCAAACAAACAAAAAATAAGACGACGTACAAAAATTGTTTTAGCATAAGTTGAGTTTTAAAATACTAGTTGAAATTTAATTGGACTTTTGACGCTAGACGCTAGATTTTAGACAACAAAACGCTGATAT
>CAZHNG010000051.1:0-16494 GCA_964533785.1 uncultured Saprospiraceae bacterium
AAGGAGCTGCGATTTACAATTGATTGCCAATTAGTTAGCACGTGCGAAACTTAAGTTACTTGATGCAAAACCGCAGTGAAAACTCCTCCATATAAAGCTTGTGAAATTTCACTTGCAGTTTGGTTCAAAAAGTGGACTAATTTCTGTTCGTTTCGATGTAAGTATCTTGTTGGGAAGTTCTCTTTTCTAATAGTAGAATGTAGGATGGACATAGCATCCACCCTTCATTTTTGCAAAGTTTAGATCAGGCAGGTATGAGCATTGTAGATGGAAATAATATAGTAGGTTGTACTATTTCCATTCGTCCTTTCACCGGTAATAAAATACCCATACCTTTCTTTTGAAACTTTCACATTTGACAATTGGAATTCGGAGTTCCAATCACGGAGTTCTATGTTTACGGATACTTGGCTGCCATTCAGGTTAACCTCAAGCATTTGAGTGTCCTTGTCGCCCTGTAACCATTGCCGGTCGCTAAAATGAATGTTAAAACCAGCTCTCATTTTACCGGTAGTGTTTCTGTATCCGGAAAATTCACTCTGCCCGTGAAAAGAATAGGCGTATAAACCTCCGGTATTGCGCGTACGGACCGTTTGTCCGGTTAAACTGACATCAAGACATTGGCCTGACTTCAGGATGCCCTGGATCTCTTGTACAATGGAGGAATTGGACTGTGCCGATAGTCCGTCATAGCTGTTGATGAACATAAAGATGGCTAGCAAAAAAATTGAAATTGATCTCATTTTTTGTTGAAGTTTTAATGAAGAAATTGATTTTCGGATTATTAGGATTGCTTTTTAAATGGTAATCCTAATCTCCTCTCATTTGGTTTTATGAGGTGTATATTACTCAAAATGCATGGTAAATATGGGGTTATAAAGATCGTAGTCAAGGTTGAAGTAGGATTCCCAACGCCAGTTACCCATTTCATCTATGTTGCCAATGTAGAATTTGCTGGATTGAGGCTCTCCCCCTCTGAAGTTAGCAATAAACTTCCCGCCCTGTAGTTGGGTCAGGTTGTGGAATTGCCAGCTACTACTATCATAGTATTTTCGGAGTTCAACACTATTTCTTTTTTTGACGACATAAATGTAATTGTCTCTTCTATGGGAACTATAGCCCATGAAGCCTTGACCGTAATCGAAGCAGCATACGCCGTTTTCCACCTTGGATTGCCGGCCCAACGGTAAGATGTGGGTGAATCCGGTACGGATCTTTGTTTTTTTCAAAATCTTCCAGCTTCCATTGCTGCCAACTTGAACTACATGCAGTTTACCACTTTCTTGGTTGTAGGTCAGTACTTTATTGTTACCCAAATGCACGATGTGGGTCCAGTCAGTCCACCAGAAGAAGTTGAGATACCGGAAGGCACCTCCGGCAGTAATATACCCGATGTAAACAGCATTATTTGCCCGGGAATAAAAGAGAAACATCCTATCTTCCAAAGACACCAGATCCGTCCAATAATCTACCCAGGTATAGTTTTGGTGTTCACGGCGGTAACCATAGCGATCAATGGAACCGACCTGCACTTTGCCCTCTCTGCTGTAAGCCAGGTACATGCCCCGGTTATCGGCTACGGTATTTTTTTCTTTCAACCCGATCATATTATCCCAATAGGTGGAGCCAAGTTGGTTAGTACGTATAATGCCGCCCAAGGCTTTTTCACCATCTCTGCAAATTGTACGGTTTTGCACGATCAATTGGTTTCTCAACCGTCCGTAAAAAACGGGATAGTCATAGTGAGGTGAACAACTAGATCTTAATTCTACCTGATTTTTTGCAATCTCTACGGGCATTTTGAGCTGGCTATTGGGATAATCGTCCGATATCGCCAAAGGTTCAAAAGGAGCCTCATCCGGATCTACTGAACGGTTTTCGTCCTGCAATGCCGGATCGGGCAGTGCGGTAACTTCCGCTGGCTGATCGATGCTTGTCTCAATATCCAGTAAGCCTTCTTCTTTACAGCCTGATAATAGGAAAGCGGCCGTAATGACTATCAGTAATAATGTGTTTTTCATGATGTTGGTGAATTTTGAAGTGAGTAAATTCAA
Source organism: uncultured Saprospiraceae bacterium (assembly GCA_964533785.1). Classification (GTDB taxonomy): domain Bacteria; phylum Bacteroidota; class Bacteroidia; order Chitinophagales; family Saprospiraceae; genus JANQRV01. The sequence continues at coordinate 2,055 of CAZHNG010000051.1, forward strand.
TTAAAATCTTTGATTCGCCTATTTATTCGTAGAGGATTAAAATGTGAACAGGATGAGAGCATTTTTTTGAAAATTTCCGAGGTCAAGTTGCCAATGGTTAAGGTTTAGGAAGGAATTCTTTTCTTGACGTACGGTCGGAGGCTGGAAAGTATGGGAGGTTGTACCAAAAGTAAGCCTTAAAAAACAATTGGGCTAATTGTAAAACTTGACACTCCCCACTTTATTTACTCCCCAATCTGTCATTTGGGTAGGGACAAAGAAAGCGTTGTGATTATTCATATCTTCCAACTCCAGGTTGGCGTCTGGTTCGATGTGTTCGATTTCGGCAAGCAAGCTCAATTTGTGCATCTGTTCGTCAGAAAGGCGTGCGGAAAACCCTTTAAAAGAAGATACGTAAACATCGTCGATGTCCTCAGAGGCAAGGGCTATCCCATTTTTCGCAAGAAACGCTTGTACTTCTCCCCTGAATAATTCTTCATCCCTCTCGTAAAATGCTTTCTGTTCTATACTCGTTAATCATTTGATAATCATGACCAAATCGAATTATTGAAATTTACCACCTAATTACGGAATGCAAGTGTAATCACCCTAAAAATTTGCGGGGTTTTCCGTCATCACTCCTAAATGATTGCGGTGGCGGATGACGATATGTCCTTGTTTCCCTTTTAGTCCTCTGAATTTAACGCCCACATTCCCCAGCCGATCCAGCACCTGCCCGTCCTTACGCAGGAATCCGATCCGGTATTTACCTTCCAGCAGTTGGGAAGGATCAGCAGGATCGCGGATCTCCACTTTTACCCAATCAACCGCATCGGCGGGGATGGTATTGACCCGAATGACGCCATCGTAGGGATCTGTTTTTGGCAAGGTAAGATTGTTATTCATGTCAGACCCGTTGAAGGGCCCTTGCAGGAAAGCTTTGATCTTTACCGTAGTTTCGTCGTAACAGTCGGTCGTAATGCCGACCACGGGCGCATTTTCGGCGCAGGCCAGCGCATTGGCTTCGTTCAGGATGCCACCGTTGCTGTTAATTTCGGGGATGCCCGGGTCCGCGGAACTGAGCAGACAGTCTTTCACTTGTTGAGCCGTCAGGTGTGGATAACGTGCCCGTATAATGGCGGCTACTCTTGCTACTGCGGGCGTGGATAGGGAAGTGCCCACCAAAGAGGTGACGTTGCCTTCCAGGTCCAGCGTTTCTACGAAACCGGGAGCGACGAGATCCACGCTTTGCCCCCGGTTGGAATACTCGGCGATGCTGCGGATACCAGTACCTTCTGCTTCATCGTAAGCGCCTACGGTGATCACATTGTCATTCGTAGTGGACAGGGTAGCGGGGTATTTGCTGAGTAGATCATTGTTCTTGCCTTCGTTGCCGGCGGAAGTAACGATCAAAACATCCTGGCAGGCGGCGTAATCGATGGCCCTTTGGAGAATGGCGGGAAACTCTCCGCTTTCGAAGCCCCAGCTCAGATTGAGGACTTTGGCGCCTTGTTCAATGGCATAGTACATTCCACAGACAGCTTTGAATAAGTCGCTTTTCCCATTTTCGTAAAACTTGACATTGAGCAAGTCGAGCTGCAAGTCGGATGGAAAACCATTGATCAACTGCCCGTTAACGGCGTGGCCGTGCCCGTCGAGGTCATCGGGATCGCCATCGTTGTTGATGTAGTCATATCCTACGTCGCCGGGCGCCTGATTCGGAGTGCAAATGATTCGGCTGAAATCAGGACTCCAAAGGACATTTTGGAAGTTGGGATCGTCTTTTTCGATGCCGGAATCCATGATGGCGGTGGTGATGCCACCAATGGTGTTTTGGGGAGTGTAGGGGGTGTAGGGGGCTTTTTGAGTACCAATGGTGTCTGCGAGTACTAAAACATCTGTAATTGGTATGTTTTCCCCAGGACTAAATAATCGTTTTATTATAATATTAGAAAATAAAGACCAGGTGATAATTATATTCCCAGCACTGTTTAACGCAATACTTGGATTTCCAACATTTGGTTCGTCAGCAATAAATTGAAGCGTGTTACCGATTGGATTACCGTTTCGGTTATAATACTTGACGAATATTTCATCTTGATTTCTTGCCCAGACAATTGCAAAATCACCATCTTTATCCATTGATACATCTGATCCACCAAGGGATGAAGTATTTACAACCAAAAATTCAGATCCAATCGGGTTGTCTTGATTGTCGTACCTTCTAGCAAAAAGATTTTCTCCTGAATTCCAAGTAATTACATAATCGCCATTTTGGTTTCTATCAATTTGGGGTTCACTTTCTGATTCAAGTGAAGTTACATTAACTTGTATAATTGGACCTTTAGGCGTTCCGTCGGCATTGTATGAACGCTTATAGATCCCGTCACTTGGTTCTTCAATATAGCTTGTCCAAACAATTACAAAATCACCATTTTCTCTAAGGAAGACATTAGGGTTTGAAATAAATCCATCTATGTTCCCACTTTGGACTAATAAACCATCACTAGCATATTTTTTCCATACGATGGATTCATCATCGTACACTAAAATGTGACTTCCATCATCTAATAATGAAACAACAGGATTACGAATTGCGTTGTCAATCGAATCTTGACTTATGAGGTTTCCATTTTTATCAAACCTTTTTCGATAAAGTGGGGATGTTAATGTCGCATTATTGTTATTATCAACATATATATTGATATCGGTCCAAACTACTATGAACTCATTATTTTCGTTTAGATCAATACCGGGAAATGCTTGAGGAGAGGTAGCTACGGGATCTATTAGAAACTCTGCTCCTGATGGCCGCCCTTCTTTGTTAAATTGGCGTGCGTAAATTTCCTTAATACCAGGACCAATATTAGAATTTACATCGACTCCAACCACAATATAATTACCTTGTTCATTCATAGCCACTGAGGAACGAGGTGACGGTGAATTTATTAGATTGAAGGCAGGCATATTTCTTAGCGTATCCAACAAAGGCACAATTTGCAACTCATAATTATAATTCGTCGTATCCTGGTTCCCCGATCCGGAATTAGCGACTTTCTTGCGTTTTACTTCCGTATCGATGGGATTGAGGGATTTCCAGAGTTCCAGGGGGGTATTGGCACAGTCGCAAGTTTCGAATGACGTTACGCCGGCAGCTACCCTTTCTGCCACTACTTCCTGGGCGGTAGTTCCTTCCTCGAACTGTACGATGAACTCATTGGCCTGCCTTTGTCCGGTGCCGGGTTCACTGTTGTCCGGTGGGGCGATAAAATCGCAGAGCTGCCATTCGGCGGGATCGGCGGATAGTCGGTGAGCGGAAATTTCGCTCAACCCAATGCCCGTTTCGTTAACGGCTACGTTCAAACTATCCCACAGCCGAATGTATACTTCCGAACCCGGCGTTTGATTTTCCAATACCAGCACGTAGGGTGGCTCGGAAAGGTAGGCGCAGCCAACCGTATCATCCGCAGTAGCGGGGCAGGCGGCGGAATAGGCCTCTGCAAATAAGCGTACATCCGTAGCCGAATCACGGCGGATCAATAGATTACCGGTGCTTGGAACGGTTGCTTTGAACCACACGTCATTGCCGGCGTAAGAGGTGTCGCAAACCCCGAAAGGCGCTACGGCGGAGGTGGTGGCATTGGCCAGGTACACCAAACGGGAATCCCGGTCGCAAGGTTCCCGATTGATCGGTAGTTCGATGGCATCGGGGCATTCAAAGTTTTCGGAACAAAGCCCGTTCTCGCCGATGCAGAATAAGTCGAAATCTCCCTCATTCGGTAAGCCGGGGTTGTTGCTGAAGTCAACGGTAATGCTTGGATCACAGAGGTTGAGCAAATCAGAGGGAAAACAGCCGCTCAGGTTATTATCTTGTAACTCGAGTAATGCTAATTTGCTGAGGTTACCCATCATGGGCGGGATAGCGCCCGTGAAGCTGTTTTGGGCGAGTTGTATTTCTATCAGGCTATCAAGGATCCCCAGTTCTACAGGGAGGGGGCCTGCGAAATTATTCCCGGTTAAATTTAAACGCCTCAGCTCTGACATGTTACTGATCTCGGATGGTATCTGCCCGGAGAGATCATTATTGGCCAGGTTAAAGTTGTTCATTTTGGTAAGTTGCTGCCAGATCGATATGGGAATTTCTCCAGTAAGTGCATTGTCGTCTAAACGTAGTTCATCAATATTGGTGGCATTGGCAAGCGCCGGGGGGATAGGTCCCGACAGTTGATTGCCGTATAAAAAAAGCAAATTTAGGCTAGGTAGATTACCCAGTTCAGCGGGAATAGAGCCAGTGATCCCATTATTTCTAATGGTTAAATTACCTAAACTGGTCATATTGCCAATTTGGGGAGGAATCGTTCCGGTAAGATTTGTATTGCCAAAAATATCGAGTACTTTCAAGTTGCTTAGAGTGGTAATTTCTACGGGGATCTCTCCGGTAAAATCAGCCCGCAATCGCAGTCTTTCTAGATTTGTGAGATTCCCAATTTCAGGGGGAATAGGCCCGGTGAGACCTAAAATTGAGTTCAAATTCAGAATCGTTAGTTCACTTAAATTACCGATACTGCTGGGTAATTTCGAATTTTGAAAAGTTACCGCAGCAAGGGCGAAAAACTCTAAATCGAGTAAGTTACCAATGGCGTTCGGAATGGTATCAAATCCTGCAGAAAATATTTCAAGAGTGTCCAGATCCATCAGATCGCCAAATGAGGGCGGTATTTCCCCTTCGATATTATTATTAAAAGGATCCCCATTTTCGTCACGCGTTCGGAAGGATTGTACGCAACCATTAGCATCCAAGCGGATGCCCCACCAATTGTCCATCGGTTCATTTTCATAATCCCAGGGAATGATCCAGGGGCCATCTTCCTGAGCAGATAGATAAAATTGAAGGAGGGCCAGAGAGTCCCTCATCCGACAGGGCATGCAAAGGACATCCTCGTATGCAACCGTACGAGCTTCATTTTGGTCTAGGACAGAGAACATTACAGAAGTATTGATTTGAGGATAAAGGCTCTCGGGTGTTTCGGAAGAGAAGCCAAGGAGTCCGAATAAAACTTTAAACGTCAAAATAGAAAAGGTGGCAAACATGGTGGAATTGGATTTTTGTTTTTTTCAAGCGATACCAGTTCTATTGGGGTGTTATCTCAAAAAAGCAAAAAATTTTGTTTTCACCTGTTTATTTTCAACTTTAAAAAATGTGAACAACTGCGGTCGATTTTTTCGCGTGGGAAAATTCTAAAATGTAACCGGAAATGACTTATACTATTCGTACAAATTTTTGTGCTATATGCTTACATTTTAACCAGATGAGCAATCCTGCTATCCATTTTATATCTTTACTGATGACAAAAATGCTTTTAGAGAGATGAAAATACCCCAATTGTGTTGTTTAATGTTGTTTGGCTTCGTTCAATTGAATGCACAAATTGAATGGGCCGACCAGCTAAGCCTCCAGGAAAAATACGATGAGGCCAATAAGATCTACGAAGACCTTCGAAGACAAAAAATCAGTGGGGCAGATAGCCTGGAAATCGGCATTAAAATGGCGGTTAATTATCATAACCAGAGGGCCAGTCAATTGGCTTTGGAGCTTTTACAGTCTGATTTGGCCAGGTGGGAAGACAGACTGGATGCTGACGCACTGATTGGCCTTGCCTACCACAAGATGGGAGTTAGTTATTTCCAATTAGAAAATTATCCACAAGCTATTGAACAGTACAAGAAGGCGGCTTCGATCCGTTCTGATCATTATCATCCCAATCACGAAAGTGTTTTGAAAAGTCTGCAAAATGTAGCAGGCTGTTATTACAACTTACAGGATTACGAAGAAGCCCGAAAGTATTACCAACTGATCGTGGATCGGGCTGCTCAGAACCCAAATGTGCCCCCACAGTCCAAGGCGAATGTATTCTTAAATTTGGGTAGTATCTTGTCTTTTTCCAACGACTTTGAGCAAGCAGAAACCTATATTACTACTGGTGTTAACCTGACCGAAACTTATCTCAACGATGATTTTTATGCCTTAGATCACGCTTATAACAAAGCCTTGATCTATTACTTTGCCCGTGATGATGGAGAGGGGATCATCACCTATGCTCAAAAGATCCTGGAATTGTATTTGGGTTTGGAAGCAGATGAATTGTACGTGGAAGACTACTACCGCATGGCAGATTGCTACAATAACCTCGGCATTGGTTACGAAAAACTGGAGCAATACAGTCGTGCCAGGCGAAACTACGGTAAGTCGATTACCCTCAATGAGGCTTACGAGGCAGAACGTAAGGAACAATTGGCTGACAATTACAATAACCTGGCCGATCTATACCGGAAAACCGGAAACCTGAATCGCGCTCTTCAATACATTAACAAAGCCATTGGTTACGAAAAGCAATTAAACCGGCCGCAGGAATTGTCGATCGAGTATTACAACCGGGGTGAAATATTTTTTGAATCGGATGAATTCGAAAAGGCTTTGTGGGACTATCAAAAAGCCTTGGAACTTTTTGTTTTTGATTTTTCGGCTAAGCGGGTAACCGACAATCCGGCTACCAATAGTCAGTTAAGGGGGTATAAGCCCGAGCTGGTCAATATTTTGGCGGATAAAGCCCGGATTCTAAGCGTCTATGGAACCCGTAAGAATGAGCAGGAGTTACTGGAGGCAGCGCTGGCAACCTACGATACAGCCGCTTTGTTTATCGACCGGATACGGCTGGATTTTGAGTCGGACGAATCTAAAACGTTTTTAACCTCCCGGGCTAAATCTATTTATGAACAAGCCATAAAAGTTTGCTTTCAGCTTTTTGAAAGAACTAAGCAGTTACAGTACCAGGAACGGGCTTTTCAATATTTCGAGCGCAGTAAAGCCCTCATTCTGCTAGACGCTCTAGTAGAAAGTAATGCCAAAAAACTGGCCCGCATCACTCCGGTACTACAGGAAAAAGAAAGTGATCTCCAACAAAGCCTCACCCGTTTGGAACAGCAATTGTACAATGAAACCAATGACACGATTGCCAATCGAATACGTCTGGAGATCATTGAAAAGAAAAGGGAATTGAGCTTGTTTTTAGAGGAATTGGAAAAAGCAAATCCTACTTACCACCAGTTGAAATACCAGGTGAGATTACCGCAGTTACGTCAAGTCCAGGGAACATTAGCAGCGGATCAGGGGATATTGGAATACTTGGTGGGCAAAGAAAAGATCTACTGGTTCTTTGTTGGGCCACAACAGTTTTTCATGGATACTATTGCCGTGGATTTTCCATTGCAGGAATGGATACGAGATTTTAGAACCAGCATCTACGAACCTTTCGTTATAAGAGGGACAAATAAAGATAGTCTTTACGCGGTATATGCACGGAAGGGGCATCAATTATACCAAAAGCTTCTCTCCGGAATTGTCAAAAAAATCCAGAACTGCAAGCGGTTGCGCATTATTCCGGATGGTGTTTTGGGCTACCTTCCTTTTGATGCTTTATTAACGACGGATGTAGCCGCAGCAAATATTACTGAATTTGTAAATTACCCCTATTTCCACCATGACTATATGATCAGTTATAATTATTCGGTTGCCTTGTTGCAGGAAATGGATGCGGTAAAAGAATTAGCAAGAAGAAGAATCCTGGCCTTTGCACCTTCTTTCAGTGTTTCACAGGCACCTTTATGGTTAGGAAACAACGAGATCCGTTTTTCGCCATTATTTGAAAATATCAAAACCACGGAAACTATTACGAAAATGATCCGGGGTAGATTGTTTGGAGACAATGAAGCACTAAAGTCGGTTTTCCTCGAAAATGCACCGTACTATGCCTATCTTCATTTAGCTTCTCATGCTTTGATGAATGAAGAGGATACGGACTATTCCTTCATTTCCTTTACCCAGGCGGGAGATAGCGTTTCAGCCGATCAACTGTTGTTTTTAAAAGAGCTGTACAATCTGCGGCTCAATGCAGAAATGGTGGTTCTGAGTGCTTGTGAAACTGGGGTAGGTGAGCTTGCAGAAGGAGAGGGTATCATCAGTTTGGCGCGGGCTTTTTCTTATGCAGGAACAAGGAGTATTATCACGAGTTTGTGGCAAGTCAGTGAACAGAAAACCGGTGATTTGATGATCGATTTTTACCAGAACCTGAAGGACGGTCTTACCAAGGATGAAGCACTGCACCTCGCAAAGGATAAAATGATTAGTAAAAGTATAAATGCCCATCCCTATTACTGGTCGAGTTTCATAGCTATCGGTAACATGGAGTCTATAGTCCTGTCCAATGGAATTACAAGCTATTGGTGGATTGGGTTGATCGCTGTTTTTGCACTGTTTGCAGGACTTTACATTAGCAATAGAAAGCAGCAAAAGGCATAGAGCTTGCTTAGTCCCGATAAATTTCGGAACGAAACGGGGCTTTGGGCTATCGACGTTCGGATTTTAAAGGCTGTTGAGCGTTGCTTTAAAAAAATCAGGATTATTTCAATTGATTGAACATGAATTCCTTAAAATCCAAACAGGCGCTCAATTTTTGAGATGGATGTTCACAAAATGGTGGAAATAGTAATAAAATGTAGAATCGTTTTTTAAATTTAATGAAGAATAATTCCGGTAAAGGCCAAAGTGAATAGAAATAAATCAATAAAAATGGACGATTCGATTCTTCAGCATTATAAGGTGTTGTTTTTGAAATGGGCTGCTAAGAAGTGGTCCGGATGTGATGAAGATACCCGTTTGGATGTTTTCTATGATTCGCTTGCGGTATGGCTAAAATACGATCGTCAAAACAAAATTACGGTTGAACCCATCACCTTTTTGATCTCAGTGGGTAACCGGATATTTGCTAAAAGGTACCAATCCGGTTTCGCAGAACTCAAAATTGATTTGCCGGATGGTGTAGAAACGGACGAAGGTCAAAAAGAGTTGGTACGCAAGGGATTGAAAAAGCTAGACTCCAAATGCCGGGAGATTTTGATCGCAAAATACTACTACAACTTTAGTATGGAAGAGATCAGAGAAGAGATAGGGTCGAGTTCGGCGGCAACGGTTCGTACCCAGAAAAAAAGATGTATGAGAAAATTAAAGACGATTTTGGAAGAATTAAGACAAGTGGCTTGATTGGGTATTTTAAATGAAATTCAACATGGAAAAAGATCAAGAACTTATAGCAGGCTATTTGGAGGGCTCCTTGAGCAATGCTGAAAGAACAAAGTTCGCAGAAAGGTTGAAAGATGAAAACTTTCAAGAGGCATTAGCCCTGGAAGCCAGTATTATTGAGGCTGTGAAGCAAGAAGGAACCCAGTTTGAGGAGGATCTTTTACAAGATATCGACCTCGATAATATTGATGAAACCTTGAAGCAAGAACTCAGAGCCCAAGGAGAAAAAATAGACCAACGCGATGTACCGATATCAAAAATGAGGAGGATCAGGCGGTTTTGGTCGATGGCAGCGGCCATTGCAGTTCTGGTAGTCGGGCTTGCGGTAGTTTGGATGTCTAATCAATATTCCAATGAAGTATTGGCGGGTAAGGCAATTTTTGAAGCGGATCTTCCGGGCACTTTGAGTGGAAACGGAACGCAAGTAACATCTGAGGAAACACTTAATTTTGGACTGCAGGCTTATAAGAGGGGCGATTTCAATGCAGCTGTCGATTATTTTAATTCGATTGGAGAAGAAGAGGTATTGTTTCCTGATGCTCAATATTTTTTAAGCTACACTTATTTTCGATCGGAGCGTCTGGAAGAAGCGATCAAAGCATTGGAAACGACATTAGCGCAACCGGATCTACCCGCTTATATGGTTAGGGAAAAATTGGAATGGAATCTGATGATGATGCAATTAGCACAGGGGCAAAATGTCGATCAGCAAATTGAGGATTACATTAAGCAAGACAAACCGCCCTATGCGGAAAAAGCTAAAGCGCTGAAAGATCAGTTAGAAAGTACCTGGCGCAAGCTACCGTGGATAGCGGATTAAATCTGTATTTCTTTTTTCTACACCGGCAAAAGCGCTACCATCCGCCACACTGCCCCCTTTAATCTTTTTCGGCAAGGCGATCACCCAAGTACCTTTGGCAGTTGATTTATCCAAATTGGCCAGGTTTTCTAATGCTTTTTCAACCCAACCGCTGCCACCATTTTATCAAAAATCTCATTGTTTTGGTAGATGCCCAAAAAATGCCCTTCGCCGGGTCCGTATGCAAAAACCGGAATTAGAGCAGCGGAGTGATTGCCCGTAGAGAAAGAAGGCGTGATTTTGGTATAGTCGCCGCGACCAAAGACCGTGGATGCGGATAAAGATAAGCCACCGGTTTCGTGGTCGGCCGTTACGATGACGAGTGTATTGTCATTAGCTTCCGCAAAATCAAGCGCCAAGCCGATTGTTTTGTCAAAATCCAGTGTTTCCTGGATCACATAATCAGCATCATTGGCGTGGCCTCCCCAATCGATCTGCGAACCTTCTACCACGAGAAAAAAACCGTCTTTATCTTGTGATAAATGATCTAGTGCCATTTGGGTAGCATTGGGAAGGAAATCACCACGTCCATCCTGCATTTTGGGCATCCCGTCGGATGCCAGGAGAAAGGCGTATTTCTCGTTGCCATCGAGGGAAGAGGCTGAAAGATTTGTGGTATCAACTTCGAAACCTCTGTACTTTAAAGAATCAATATAGTTGACCCCATCTGAGCGATTGGCAAAGAATTTGGTTCCGCCGCCGGCAAAAAAGTTGACGGGAGTGTATACGAGTTGCCGGGCGATTTCTTCATAACTCTGGCGCGAAGCAGTATGGGCGTAAAAAGAGGCGGGAGTGGCGTGTACGATCGAAGAAGTAGCTACCAATCCGGTACTCCAGCCCTGGGCAGCAAGCATCTCCAAGATGGTGGGCACCGGCATGGTATCCTGGTTCACACCGATAGCACCATTATACGTTTTTACTCCAGCGGCGAAGGCCGTTGCACCTGCGGCAGAATCGGTTACTTTGTGACTTGTCGGCATGTTTTGGTGCAAGCCGATATGTTTGAACCGGGAGAAATTGCTGGTGGCGTCCTGATAGTAATAAGCGGTGGACACCTGCGTCAATCCCATACCATCACCGATCAATAATATGACATTCTGCGGCTTTTTGTAGCTGGTTTGGGTCAAATTTTTATTGGTCGAGCAGGAAAACAAAAATAAAAATGCTGCAACGGTAAGAAAAGTATAAGCCTTTTTCATCTTGAAATCGATCTTTAAAAGGAAAATTTTAATGATGCTGATCAATGGGTCTTTTTGTAATAAAGGTAAGCCTATCCAACAATATCGATAGGTACGTTAGGTTAAGTTTTTGTTATGTATTTTCAGCGTTGAGTGGTTTTGGGGTGGTCGGAGACCGCAGGATATTCCTTTCAAGTCTGGAGACTTAAAGGATCAGTTTGCACGATCCGATCTTTGAAGTCTCCAGACTTCAAAGCATATCCTATGGTCTCTGACCATTTCACTACTCCTCGTGCGCAAGTTACAGTGCTCAATAAACTATAGCTTATGGATGCTGAGCAATCTTGGGCAATAATGGGAAACCTCCGCTAATCTTATCTTTCTCTATACCTTAGAATATTATCGATCATCCCATTAAAAACAAAATAGTGGAAGGGCAGAACCGCATACCAATAAAGACGGCCCATAATGCCAAACGGCCGAAAAGTAGCAGTTTGCAATAGAAAATACTGGTCTCCTCTTTTTTTAATGTTGAATTCCAGCCAGGCTTCGCCGGGCAACTTCATTTCAGCAAATAACAGCAGGCGTCTTTTTTCCCGGTTAGCGACCAACACCCGCCAGAAGTCCAGTGCATCGCCGGCTTCAATGTCGCGTATTTTAGTCCTTCCCCGGCGCAAGCCAATGCCACCGATCATTTTATCCATGTACCCTCTTATTTTCCAAAGCCAATTGCCGTAATAATAGCCTCTTTGTCCGCCGATCGACCAGATGTTGTTTAAAATGCGATCAACGTCTCCTGCCGGTATGAGCCTTTCCTTACGGTCTTTGAAACAACCGAATTCCGGTACTTTGATGTACTTGCCCAGGGAGCCTTGGTCGAGGCTGGAAATAAAGCTGTCTTTCCAACTGGAAGGAGTGGCATCTTTTTCAATGATAGACAACGCTTGATTGATCGTTTCTTCGTAGCCGTATAATTCGATACCCAGCCGTTCGTAAAGATCATTTTCTTCTCCAACGACGTCAATTTTCATGCTGTTCACCAGGTTGACCGCCAAGTTGTAGGAAGTAGAGGTAATAAAATACAGCCAATAGGAAGACAGGCGTGGTGTCATAACGGGCAGGGTGAAGATCCATCTTTTTAACCCACGTACTTTGGCGTAGCCAAGCAGCATTTCCCTATAAGTCAAAATTTCTCCTCCGCTCACATCATAATGCCGATTGTAAAACTCCTCTTTTCCCAGCACACCAATCAATATTTGAAGAATGTTACGAATACCAATGGGCTGGCAACGTGAGTTGAGCCACCTGGGCGCCACCATCACGGGTAATTTCTCGACCAGGTCCCGGATGATCTCGAACGAAGCACTGCCGGAACCAACAATAATACCTGCCCTGATCGCCGTCAAAGGGACTTTGCAATCGGAAAGGATCTGCTCTACATTATACCGCGATTTTAAATGCTGGGAAAGCTTTTCTTCTGAATTGACAATTCCCGTAAGGTAAATGATCTGTTTAGCCTCGGAGGCTTCCACCATTTTAACAAAATTACGTGCGGCGATGGCTTCCTTCTCTTCAAAATCCTGAATGGAAGAGCTCATCGAGTGGATCAAGTAATAGGCTACATCGTATGCTTTGGGGATAAACAGATGATCTATTGGTTTTAAAAAATCAACTTCAAAAAAGGTGACCTTAGGTTGGTATTTGGGTTTGATCTCTGAACGGGTTTGATCCCTTACGCAGGCAATGATCTCGTGACCGTTTTCTATGAGTTCGGGGATCAATCTTTTTCCGATATATCCCGTTGCTCCGGTGAGGAGGATTTTCATAGGTAATTTTTTTTGACGCTAGACGCTTTGATCGTTTCTTTTCTTCACTTTAAAAAGATTTGGGTTAAAAAGGTTCGGGTTAAAGGGGAACAATTGCAATGATTTACTATACGCACCAGGGTTGCGAAGAAGTTCCAATCTTAAAAAATCAATATAAGTTTTCGCTGGGAGATCGGATATAAAATACGTTAATGGATATTTTGTATATTTATAACGGCAGCGCACCGATATTCACGGATGTGGGTAGTGACCAAATTAATAAGTCCACGAAGATTTCCGGCGACGGAAAGGAGATACCGTTAAGTTGTGTCCGAATTGTCACACGCACTTCCATGAGTACAGCAAACAGCAAATTATTGATCCTGATGATCCCAAAGGTTTTACCCAGGTACCTACCTCTTCGAACTCCAAACGAAGCAGCTCGTTTTAAAAAAAATACGACCCCTATGAAAAAGACATACGCTATTTTCAACCTTTTAGTAATCATTGCGCTTATTATCTGGAATTACCTGGCCAATACCCTGGGAATTAAAGGAAATACGGTAGGCTCATTGAGTGAAGAATACAATAACCTCTTTACCCCGGCAGGTTACGCTTTTGCCATTTGGGGGCTGATCTTTTTGGGGCTTTTGGCGCACGGTATCTTTCAGGTATACCGGGCATTTTCGGAAAGGCAGAGTGGTGACTTTATCCTGATGATGGGGCCTTGGTTGATCCTGGCTAACCTGGCGAATGGTGTCTGGTTATGGGTTTGGCTGAACGAGTATACTTTGCTATCGGTCATCATCATGTTCGTTATTCTGACTGCACTGATCGTAATTATATTAAAATTGAATATGGAGCGTTATGATGCGCCGCGGGCGATCATTTTCTGGGTATGGTGGCCCATTTCCTTATACAGCGGCTGGATCGCGGTTGCGGCGATTGCGAATGTAGCTGCTTATTTAGCAAAGATTGATTGGCAAGGACCATTGAGTGAAGTCACCTGGACCATCATCATGATAATTGTGGCGACTGGTCTCAATCTATTAATGATCTACCGGCGGAACATGCGGGAATTTGCGGCAGTGGGAATATGGGCTTTGGTTGCGATCAGTCTGCGTCATTGGGGAAACATCCCCATCATACAATGGACTGCTTTAGCAGGGGCAATTGTTTTGTTAGTGGCTGCGAGTTGGCAGGCCTATTTGAATCTGGCTACAAATCCTCTAATACAACAACGGTAATTTCTATTAAATCCTCACCGGTTTCTCTTTATGTGATTTCCTCAACGGCATAACAACACTTGCACCAGCAATGCCCCCCAATACCGTGTAAAAAAGATCATTCCAATTACTCATTTTGTTCAGTAAAGTACTGTCGAGCACTTCTTTGAAAAAGCCTGCCATTGCGGATGCAAAAACACCTGCCATCCAGGCCAAATTTCTTTTCTTCGTTTTTATGTACACATATTGAGACACCG
>CAZHNG010000051.1:16504-26459 GCA_964533785.1 uncultured Saprospiraceae bacterium
GCCTACTATAAAGTGTTCGGGGTAACCTCGTTTGGAAATGGATTGTGCACCTAATTCTGTGGGTATAATCAATAACCCTAACAGCCAAGAAGGTAAAATAAACCTTATTGTCATTAAACAAATTTGTTGGATTAAAAAATTACTTGGGTGTTAAGGAATAGAATGCACCCACATGGTGCTTTAAGGATGGGTATATTTACTTAATGGGCAAAACGACGGTATGTTAATTAAGTTTCGAATTCTTGATAAATAGCTAAAACACTAACAAATTGAGTTAACAGCGTATTACTTTAAAATCTTTCCTGTTAAGGAGAGCGTAATCAGTCCAAAAACAAAACCGATATAAATAATACCTGGTCAGAGCAGCTTACGACTTTGGTGGTTTTGTAGTAACTCATTTGTTGAGGGGGATTTGTTCATTTGTATAGCAGTTGAGAAGTCGCCAACCAATCAGCTGAACACCTCAACAACTATACACCTCCACAAAACACCTAAGCCTGCGCCTTAGGCGTAATAAATCCTAACGGTGGCAGCGCCGGCTGTTCCTGCTCCCCAATTTTACCGTGTTGTGCTTCGAATTTCTTTACATTCTCCGAAAGGGCCTTCAGTAGTCTTTTGGCGTGTTGTGGCGTGATGATCACCCTCGATTTCACCTTTGCTTTGGGCACATTGGGTACCATTCGAATAAAATCGATGATAAATTCTGAATTGGAATGAGAAATAACCGCCAGGTTAGAATAGATCCCTTCTGCGACTTCTTCCGGTAATTCAATGTTTAATTGTTTGTTCTCCTTACTCTTTTTCTGGTCTGCCATATTGGTAATTACTTTTTACTTTTTGCTTTTTTACTTTTCTTCTTCTTTTTGGCGAAAGCGTCTGGTATATCCAACTCAATCAGTTTCTTAACTTGATCAAGGGTGTACTCTTTGGCTTCTTCGGCCGTTACTCTTTTACCGTCAACTTTGGGGATTTTAACGCTTTTTTTCTTGAACCGGATGAACGGGCCCCATCTGCCGTTCTCAATATCGATGCCTTCGTCTTCCCACCGTTTGATGTACCGGTTAGCTTCTTTCTGGACCTTCTTTTCGATCAGTTCGAACATATCGTCCTGACTGATGGTGTCAAAATCGTATTTTTTAGGCACATTAACAAAAAGGCCATTCCATTTCAGATAAGGACCGAATCTTCCTTTACCTTTAGTGACGGGATGCCCTTTGTAGGAAGCGACCGGCGCATCGGCTTTTTTCTTTTCTTCGATGAGCTCAACGGCGCGGTCGTAAGATATGTTTAAAGGATCTTCACCCCGTGGGATGGAAACAAACTTATCGCCGTGCCGAACGTAAGGGCCATATCTCCCCATCCCAATAGCCACTTCTTCTTTTTCGTATTCCCCTAACAAGCGGGGCAACTGAAATAATTTCATGGCTTCCTCAAAACTGATGGTTTCGAGGGATTGTCCGGGCTGAAGACTGGCATAGCGCGGTTTTTCATCTTCCGCCAGTTCGTCAGGAGCGCCGATTTGTACGACGGGGCCGCGACGTGACATCCGGCAAAGTACGGTTTTTCCCGTTTCAGGATCTTCGCCGAGAATTCTTTCCCAATTCGGCCGTTCGGCGTTTTCCAAGGTATCTTCCACCGTTTGGTGAAAAGGTTCGTAAAACTGACCGATCATCTCCGTCCATTCTTGTTGTCCGGCTGCTATCTGGTCAAAGTCTTTTTCAATTTCAGCGGTGAAGTGATAGTCCATAATTTCCTTGAAATATTGATCCAGGAAATCACTGACGATCATACCCATATCGGTAGGGAACAACCGGTTTTTTACCGCACCGGTTATTTCTGTTTGTACGGAACTTTCTATTTCTCCTTTTTGCAAGGTCATTAGGTTGTACTTCCTTTCTTCCCCTTCTTTCGATTTCTTTACCACATAACCCCGTCCTTCTTCCATGATCTTGCTGATGGTAGGCGCGTAGGTAGAAGGTCTTCCGATACCTTGTTCTTCCAATTTCTTGACCAGGCTGGCTTCGGTATACCTCGCCGGAGGGCGGGTGAAGCGTTCTATCGCCTGCATATTGTTGAGTGATAATTTTTGCCCGACCTTTAACGGGGGCAGCATCCCCTTGGCTTCTTCCTCTTCATCATCGTCCTTGGACTCCAGGTACACTTTCAGAAATCCATCGAATTTCAGTACTTCCCCAACGGCCTGGAGTTGAGTGTCCGCAATCGTAGAGATACCAATTTTTACGGTTGTTTTTTCCAGGATGGCTTCAGACATCTGCGATGCAATAGTCCGCTTCCAGATTAGTTCGTACAACCGGTTTTCATCTCTGCCCATGGAGATGATATGGCGGTCGATATAAGTAGGGCGGATGGCTTCGTGTGCTTCCTGGGCTGAAGCGTTTTTGCTTTTATACCGCCTGGTTTTCAAGTAATTCTTACCATATTCTTTTTCAATTTCTTCAGCAATATTTTTTAATGCGAGCTCACTTAGACTAATGGAGTCCGTACGCATGTAGGTGATCAATCCAGCTTCGTACAGCCTTTGCGCAACCGACATGGTTCTTTTTACTGAAAACCCTAGTTTCCTACTGGCATCCTGCTGCAGGGTAGAGGTGGTAAATGGAGCGGCGGGCCTGCGCTTAAGTGGTTTTACATCGATTGATTCAATGGAAAAATCAGCCTGCTTACATTTTTCGAGAAAAGACCGGGCATCTTTTTCCGAATCGTAGCGAGTTGGAAGTTCGGCTTTCAGTATGACATTTTTGCCACGGTCATTTTTCACATCAAACTCAGCGTTAACCCGGTAGAAAGGAGTGCTGGTAAAATCGTTGATCTCTCTTTCCCGTTCTACGACTAATTTTACCGTAACCGATTGTACGCGTCCGGCAGATAATTTTCCCCGGATCTTTTTCCACAAAATTTCGGATAATTCGTAACCGACCAGCCTATCCAAAATCCGACGGGCTTGTTGCGCATCTACCAGATTCAAATCTACCTTCCTTGGACTTTTGATGGCGTTTTGAATGGCGGGCTTGGTGATTTCCCGAAAAACAATGCGTTTGGTATTTTCTTTATCCAGTCCCAGCACTTCGCATAAGTGCCAGGAAATGGCTTCTCCTTCCCGGTCTTCATCCGTTGCCAGCCATACTTCATCAGCCTTCTTCACTGAATCTTTCAGTTCTTTAACGATTTTCTTTTTGTCGAGGGATACAACATATTTGGGGTTGAAATTATTTTTTACATCAACCGCATCATTTCCCTTCTCCAAGTCCCTGATATGACCGTAGCTGGACTTTACCTTAAAATCTTTCCCTAAATATTTCTCTATAGTTTTGGCTTTGGCCGGTGACTCTACTATCAGTAGATTTCTTGGCATAAGTCTTTCTTTTTTTATTGTTTGAATGCTTTAAACTGTATTTTAATCAATATTGTTCCATCCGTTTAATGATAAAATTCTTGTAAATTGGCTTTAAAAGTCTTTATTTCTACTCAATTTTGACAAAAATATATTGTAAAAAGTTCGCCAAACTCTTTGTTTTGATGCGAACAAATGTATGAATTAAACGATTCTGCGGATAAAATGTAGAATACTAAATTTTTTTGATATGAAAAATATTTTCATCGCTGCCACCGGTCAGCACGTGGGAAAGACAACCTCAACCTTAGGTTTGATGGCTAATTTGATACAAAAAGGATTTAAAACCGGATATTGTAAACCCGTAGGACAAAAACACCTCACCATAAATGGAAAAACAGCGGATAAGGACGCCGTGCTTTTTTCAAAAGTTTTGAATTTTCGGATGGACCCGGTTATTCACTCCCCCGTTATTCTGGGTAAAGGAGTAACGGCTCAATACATTGACAATCCGAATGGATATCAGTTCCTTGAGCGTATACAGCACGCAGCCGATCACCTGGAACAGGAAAACGATATCACCGTATTTGAAGGCACCGGTCATCCCGGAGTTGGGAGCGTGGTAGAATTATCTAATGCGGATGTGGCCAAAATGTTGAGCACACCGGTCATTATGGTGGTAGAAGGAGGAATTGGCAGCACCATTGACAAATTATACATGAGCACTTCCTTATTCCGGGAGAAAGGCGTTCCGGTGATTGGGGTGATCGTCAATAAGGTCAGAAGAGATAAATACGATAAGATCAAATACTATTTAGAGAAAAAGCTTAACGATTTCAATATGCCCTTATTGGGCGTTTTGCCTTACGATCCGGTATTATCCTATCCTATTCTGGCCACCATAAAGCAAGCGGTTAAAGGCAAAGTATTATTGAATGAAGCCTTCCTTGGAAATAAGATAGAGGACATTGTGCCCGGTTCAATTATTGAAAGCCATGAGTTTTCCTCTTTCAAAAATGTATTGCTTGTATTGAGTCACCGGCATCTTGATGATGCGATCGAGCGGATCAAAACCATTACCGAAAAACATAAATTGACTGAATCGCCACTTTCAGGGGTTATTGTAACCAGCTCGGACAAAAATCGCAATAAACTGGATACTGATAAGTCGATTATCGATAATCCCTATTTTGAAGAACACCAGATCCCTGTGTTGACCACCAACTTAGACACTTACGGTTCCGTTGTTAAGATCAGTCGCATTGAAGTGAAAATCAACACCAGAACCCCCTGGAAATCCCAGCGTGCCATAGAGTTGATCCGTGAAAATGTGGACTTTGACCTGTTGATGAGTCAGTTGGAGATGGCAAGTATGGCGAGTTAAAACAAGTTAGACGGGATTAACGAGTTCTAATCTGCTCAACTCGTCTAACTCGTCTAACTCGTAAACTATCCAATAAATCACCTACCTTTGCCCCCGAATTAAAGCATGGTCAAAAAATGAAAGACAAGGAGGAGATAGCGGAGATAAGGACGGCGGCTTACGCTGGTAGTTATCCCAATGAAAAAAACTGCCCGGCAGATGATAAACCAGAATATGCTTTTATTGGCCGGTCGAATGTCGGGAAATCATCTTTGATCAATATGCTGTGTGAACGAAAGAACATGGCATACACGTCCAAACAACCCGGCAAAACCCAATCGATCAATTATTATTTGATCAATGGGGATTGGTACCTGGTTGATTTGCCGGGTTATGGTTATGCGAAGATCTCCAAAACAAAAAGGAAAGCCTGGCGGCGTATGGTAGAAGGCTATTTAATTAAGCGGGAGCAATTGCAATGTGCTTTTATACTTGTTGACGGTAGGATCCCCCCCCAAAAGATTGATTTGGAGTTTATGGATTGGCTGGGCCATGCCCGGATTCCTTTTGTGATCGTCTACACTAAAGTCGACAAACTGAAAAAGGAAGAGCTGGAAGAAAATCTAAAATCAATTCAAACGGCTGTTCTTGAATATTATACCGAATTACCCCGGCAGTTTATTACCTCGGCAATAGAAAAAAAGGGGAAGGAGGAGATATTACAATTCATTGAAGAGGTGAACAACATGTACTATGACAAACAATGACAAAATAAAACCACATATTTATCCGGAGATTGAAGACTGGCCTCTCTACAAACTAAGTGAGGACCGCAGGGCATTCGTAGATGAGATCGTAGCGTATACCAAGAACCTTTTTTTAGATAAATACACTCCTCAGCGGTTAAATGAGATCATTTCCAAAACGATCTACCAGGAACGTCTCCGAATAAAGGAGGATCCCTGGAAAGTAGATCCTCCGAAAGATAAACAATTTTGGGGCAAAGTAAAGGTGAAGTTGATCAAAGGTTCTTTGGATAAGCCGGATGATGTAGCTTTAGCAAATAATACCGAAATTCTGGATGATATCATTCGCAGGTATGCAGAGGAAATTGTAGGAACATTTAAGAAAAAATCCTGGTTATTCGCCAGAAAATTTTTGACGCTTTTTTTTACCCGTCTGTTGATCGCTGCCCGTGCAAAAACTCTTTTCCAATTGTTGGGAAGCAAGGACCGGTTAAGCGACCGGATGATCGTGAAAGGAGAGATCGATCCGATCCGGAAGTTAGTGAAAAAAGGTACATTGGTTATTGTCCCAACCCATTTTAGTAACCTGGATTCCATAATGGTAGGCTATGCGATCGACACTTTTGTAGGGTTGCCAGCTTTTTCCTACGGAGCCGGTTTAAACCTTTACAATGCCGGCTACGCCGCTTATTTCATGAACAGGCTTGGAGCTTACCGGGTAGATCGACGGAAAAAGAACATGATCTATCTTTCCACTCTCAAAGCTATGTCAAAGCTATCCTTGGAAAGAGGGGTACACAATATCTTTTTTCCCGGCGGTACGCGTTCCAGATCCGGCTCGATCGAAAAGAAGCTTAAATTAGGTCTGCTTAATACGGTGGTGGAGGCCCAACGCAGTATGATCCAAAAGAAAAAAGAAGACCGGGTTTTTGTTATTCCACTGGTTATCAATTACCATTTTGTATTAGAAGCCAAAGATATGATCGAGCAATACCTGATGAAAGAGGGAGGAGACCGGTATTTAAGTTTGAAAGACAGCTCGAACAGCATTAGGAATGTATTGCACTTTGCCTGGCGCTCTTTTTCTCAGACCAGCGATATTGTGCTCTCTTTCGGTCAACCCATGGACGTCCTAGGTAATCCTGTTGATGAGAATGGCGTGAGCTACGATAAGTACGGCAATAAAATTGATATAAAGGAGTATTTTGTCTCTCAGGGTAACCTCAAAGCGGATTATCAGAGAGATTCTGAATACACTAAAATTCTGGCAAACCGGGTTATTGAACGTTTTCACAAGGATAGCATTGTTTTAACCAGTCATCTTACGGCTTTTGCTGCATTTGAGATATTAAAACAGAAAAACCGCAACCTGGATATCTACGGGGTATTGCGTTTACCAACGGACGATTGGGAATTTGACCGGGCGGAACTTATTGACGTAGTCAGACAGTTGAAAGAGGTACTTTACAAAATGAGAGATGAGGGGAGCATCAAACTTTCCGAACAAATTGAGTGGGAACCGGAACAAATTATTTTAGACGGCATCAAACATTTGGGAACATTCCATGTGCAGAAGCCGATAAAAGAAAATAAGCAGGGTAAGCTGATAAGTGAAAATTTTAAACTCCTGTTTTATTATCACAATCGTTTGGAACATTATAAACTGGATCGGCAAATCGTTTGGAAAAAAGACGATTCTCCGATTGCATATCAATAATTTCTAATTTTTTTACCTATGGTCTACTTAACAAGAAGAGAGCGATTTTGCGCTGCTCATAAATTATACGTAGATGATTGGAGCCGTGAAAAAAATTATGCCACTTTTGGGAAATGCGCTAATCAGAACTGGCACGGTCATAATTATGAGTTATTTGTAACCGTCAAGGGGACACCTGACCCACAAACCGGGTTTTTTGTTAATGCAAAAGATTTGAGTAAAATCATCAAAAAAATCATCATTGATCAGGTAGATCACCGCAATATTAATGTAGATGTTGATTTCTTTCCCAAGGATTTACAACCTACTTCCGAAAATCTGGCCATCGTCTTTTGGCGGGAATTACAACCTCATTTAAAGGATTATAAACTCCACTGCATTAAATTAAAGGAAACGGAAAATATATACGTGGAATATTACGGGGAGTGATTATACTCTCTAGACTTTTAGAGCTTGTTTTGTTCCGAAATTTATCGGGACAAAACGAAGCTTTGAACTATCGACGGTTGGATGTTAAGGGCTGTTGAGAAATCAGGAATATTTCAATCTACTGAACATGAACTCCTTAAAATCCAGGCAGGCGCTAAGTTTAACAAAACTTAACGATTAGAATTGAACCTACCATTAGCTCTGCTGTTAGAGAGGATTGGAATTTGAATCAATAAAATTATTGAAAATGCACGATTTTGATGTCATTGTAGAGAATGGATCTGCTAAGTTGCACGCTATGGAAGATAGTTATAAAACCATTTTGAAGTCTGTTGGGGAAGATGTCTCCAGGGAAGGATTACTGAAAACTCCCAGCCGTGCTGCCAAAGCTATGGAATTTTTGACCCAGGGCTACCGGCAGGATGCTGCTGAAATACTGCGATCGGCAATGTTTAAAGAGGATTACAGCGAAATGGTGATCGTTAAAGATATTGAGCTTTATTCCATGTGTGAACACCACATGCTCCCGTTTTTTGGAAAAGCTCACGTTGCTTACATCCCGAATGGGTACATCGTTGGGTTGAGTAAAATCCCAAGGGTCATCGATGTATTTGCCCGCCGGCTGCAAGTACAAGAGAGATTAACTGATCAGATTTTACAGTGTATCCAAAAAACGCTTAAACCCATGGGAGTTGCCGTGGTGATCGAAGCCCAGCACATGTGTATGATGATGCGCGGAGTACAAAAACAAAACTCCCTCACGACCACTTCCGCTTTTACCGGTGCTTTTCAAAGAGGGGAAACCAGAAGTGAGTTTATCCGGTTGATCGGAGCCAGTTTACATTAATGCTGGCATTTTAAGGCTAATTGTAATGACAATCTTGCCCCTGCCAAGTTTCGTTAATAATTCATGTGCCTTGATTTGTTTCAATAAAGGGAGAACTGTAACCAGTATAACCATAGAATGCAATATCTTTGCCGCATAACTATGCAAATGATGATCAAGCTTTCTATCAAGTTTTTCTGGTTGATTATTATCACGTCAATTTTTTGGTCTTGTACTAATGAAACCGAGGTTTTCCCTGTTGATTTCGGTTATGATTATTTTCCTTTGGAAGTCGGTAAATACAGGATCTATGAAGTGGATTCCGTAACCTACGATCCTCAACTATCCATGGTAGTAATAGATTCTACGACGTCTCAGATCAAAGAAGAAATTACCGGAACGCTCGTTGATAATACCGGAGCAACGGTCTTTCGGGTAGAACGATCTACCCGCAGAACGGCAGGCGATCCATGGATCATCAAAAAAATATTTGTTCAATCCAGGGACGAGTCGCGGGCTTTTCAAGTAGAAGATAACCTACGGTCCATTAAAATGGTATTCCCCCTGGCAGCAGGTAAAGAATGGAATGGCAACGTATTTTTTGATTCCACTGAAATTATCGTAATGGTTGCCGGCGAAACGCTGGATTTTTTTAAAGATTGGTCCTGGCAAATCCTGGAGGTCGGAATACCGGTCAATACAGGAGGAATGGATTTTGAAGCGGTTACTACTATTCAATTGGCGGATAGTGAAAACCTGATCGAAAGGCGAAAAGCTGTTGAGCAATACGCATTGGGCGTGGGATTGATCTATCGTGAAATGGCTATTCTCGATACTCAGTGTCAGTATTGTTGCGATGCCGATTTTGCTCAATGCGGAGGCCTGGCGTGGGAAGAAAAAGCAGAAAAAGGCTTTACCATCAGACAACGATTGATCGAACATAATTGATTGACTGCTATGCAAAGTGGCTATACGAAAATAGGGTTTTTTAAAAAGCCGCATGCACTCGCCGGATCAATTCGCCTGAGTGTCGAGGAGTCTTACTGGAGTGATCTTCATTCAGTCTCCGTAATCTTTACCGAGAAAGAAGGCAAGGTTTTCCCGTATTTCATCGAAAACCTTAAAGGGGACGGCCGCCAGGTTGTTATAAAACTGGAAGATATTTCCTCTCCCGAAGAGGCAAGACTATTAACCGGGAAAGAAATATGGTTGCGGAATGAAGATTTACAACAAGCTGGTGCGAAGCAGGAAGAATCAGATTTTACAGGTTTTACCGTCATGGATAAGCAGGTAGGAGAAATTGGAAAAATATTGGAAACCATTGAATATCCCCAACAATTAATGGCGGTCATTCAAAAAGATGATAAGGAAATTCTAATTCCCTTAGTGGATGCTTTTATAGTGGACATAGAGACTAAGCGTCAATTGATTACTGTGGACCTTCCTGAAGGGCTTTTGGATCTATATTAGACTTGTTCGGCGGGATCATCAAACGGCTACAAGCGGCATCCGCCTCAGACGG